>ONFK01000062.1 GCA_900317065.1 uncultured Bacteroidales bacterium | reverse complement strand
CGCGGCCCTGCACTATGTCACGGTTGGCAGATTTGATTATCCAGTCGGGATGCGACTCGTAGAGTTCGCTTATGGTATTGGTCATCTCGGGCTCTATCCAGATGCCGAACTTGATCCCGCGCTCGGTGGCGGCCTTCACAAGTCCGGGGATTCCGTTGGGGAGCTTGGTGGTATCGGTGGTCCAGTCGCCGAGGGAAGAATGGTCGTTCTTGCGGGGATATTTGGCTCCGAACCAGCCGTCGTCCATAACGAAGAGTTCACCGCCCATCGAGGCGATGTCGTCCATCATCTGCTTCATCCCCTCTTCGTTGATGTTGAAATACACGCCCTCCCAGCTGTTCAGAAGTATGTCGCGCTC
Organism: uncultured Bacteroidales bacterium; assembly: GCA_900317065.1. Taxonomy (GTDB): domain Bacteria; phylum Bacteroidota; class Bacteroidia; order Bacteroidales; family UBA932; genus Cryptobacteroides. Next base: position 7,877 of record ONFK01000062.1, on the reverse strand, counting down.
CTTATCGCCGTGCCGCAGCATATATTTGCGGCCCCAGCGATGGAAATTGCGGCTTACTCCGCCGAGGCCTTCCGAACTGAAGGAAAGCGCCAGGTGGGGAGTAGCGAAAGACTTACCCTTGGCAAGCACCACATTGTCGTGCTCCGGGAGTATTCCGGCAAAGAAATGATGGTAATCGCTGTCATTGGTCTGGAAGCGCAGCTCATAATTGCCTCCCCAGCAAAGGGCGGCGCCTATCACCCGGCCGGCATCCTCCCTGGGCCTGCCGTCGAGCGATATCATTACCTCTCCGTGGGAAGTATGGGAGTTGCGGGTGCCGTCTATGTTGCGTATGACCTTCCAGCCGCGGGTCAGGGGCTCGGTATTCACCCGGCCCTCGTTGGCCCAGGTGCCGTAGAGCGTGGAAATCCACACATCGTCTACTCGTATGGGAAGATGCCCGGAATCGAAGCGGGTAAGGGTGACGGGCTTCTTGCCTTCGTTTATTGTCTCCGTCCAGGTTTCAATCATGTCCTGGTCCTTGAAGGTCTTGAAAAAGATCTTGACGGTGAGCGGATAAAAACCGTCTTTGCAGGTCACGCAAAGCTGATTTCCGCCATCCCAGGAGCTGGTCTCGGCACTGTCGATGCGCAGCTGCACGGTGCGGTTGCCGTCGGACTGTATCGCGGCGAACGCCGCTTCCTCCGTCCCTATCACGCCGTAGCAAGGATAGGTGCGCTGTGCTTTGTAGGAGCCCAGCATGGCGGTTTCGGATTCGCTGAGCTTCGTGCCATAGTAAATTGTCTTGAGTTCCTGTCCGGGTTCCGTTTCCAGAACCATGGTGGTGTTTGCGGTGTGCAATACCGCGATGCTTGCGAGAAGAGCAAGAAGTGTTGTCATAGTGTTATTTCCAGTGTATGATTTCCGGGGGTGTAAGGTACGAATTTATTCGCAGATTTCCCAAAACAATGCATTATGATATCGTACTCCGCATCGCGGAAACCCATCCCGCGGCCGATTCCGCTCTCGAAATAAGAGGCGCTGCGGCTCCGTCAGTTTCACTATTTTTTGATGGGATAAAGATGAATAAGGAAAACTATCAAAAGCGCAATGGCCGCGGGGAAGAGCGAGAACAGGCTCCATATCATGTTGCATACGGATGCCTCGTTGCTTATCGTCACCACGGTCTGGCCGGTCGCGGGATCGGTGCCGGAAATAAACCCGGCCACACCGAGCAGCATGGCCACCAGGGCGCCCGAAATGGCGGAACCGAACTTCTGCGCCATGGTGCCGGAAGAGAAAATGAGCCCGGTCGAGGAGGTGCCGTTCTTTTCGGTGGCATAGTCGGCCACGTCGGCATACATCGACCACAGCAGCGGCGAGTACAGGCCGATGCCCACGGAAGTGAGGATTACCATCGCTACCATCACCCAGATGTACTTCGGATCCATAGGAATGAAGAAGAACGCGATGGAGGTAACTGCACAGATGATCGCAGCGATGCGGAACGCGCGGCGCTTGGAGCCGGCCCACTTGGTGAAGGCTGGCGAAAGGCCTCCGAATATCATGCAGGTCACTTCTCCGAAGGTCATGAAGACGGTATAGTTGATGATGAGGCCGCTGACCGTGACATCGCCGTGCAGGCAGTACTGAAGCAGGTAGCCGGCCACCGCATAGCGGAACCCGTTGAAGAAATTGGTGCAGATTCCGATGAGCGTCAGATAGATCCAGGGCTTGTTGCGGAAGAGGTCGGCGAAGGGCTTGAAAGAGAACTTCTCGGCGCGCACCGGCTTGAGGCGCTCCTTGGTGAGAAGGCCGCAGGCAAGGGTTCCGAGCGCTGCAAGACCGCCGAGGACTACGCCGAGCACGGCATACTGATGCTGTTCGCTGCCGCCCACCAGTTTCTGGAGGTAAGGGAAGGACAGCAGAGTCACGAAGCCCATCGCGTACGCTCCCACCATACGGTAGGAGGAGAATTGGTTCTTCTCATCGTCATCGTCGGTCATGACCCCCAGGAGCGAGCCGTACGGCACGTTCACGGCGGTGTAGACAGCCATCATCAGAAGATAGAGGGAGTATGCCCATATACGTTTCCCGATTATGCCTAAGTCCGGCGTGTAGAGCAGCAGGGCGAACACTGCGCCGAGCGGAATGGCCCCGAAGATGAGCCACGGCCTGTAGGTGCCCCAGCGGGACTGCGTACGGTCGGCGATCGCTCCCATCATGGGGTCGGTGACAACATCGAACAGGCGCGCCACGAGCATCAGGGTGGCAGTGTCTGCGACGGTTAGGCCGAAGATGTTCGTGAAAAACAAAGGGAACGCAATGGACATCACCTTCCAGGTAATGCCGCCGGCAGCCGCATCTCCCAAGGCATATCCTATCTTCTCCGAGAACTTTACCATATAACTATTTTCTGTTGAGATTCTTGTCTATCAGGCGGTTGAGCCTCTCCACGGTCAAGCCTGTCCTCAGGCCGTCCGGCTCGGTGTTGAGGCAATAGTCCAAAAGGCGGTCGATACTCGATACGGCAACGTGCATGCGAGTATCGGAAGAAGCATAATAGATATATACGGTGCCGTCCTCGTCGGCTATCCACCCGTTTGAGAAGAGCACATTCATCACGTCGCCGATATATTCTTCGCCTTCGGGTGCCATGAAGAACCCGGCGGGCTCGGCAATCACGCGCGTAGGATCGTCGAGGGCGGTCATGTACATGTAGAGCACATAGCGAAGGCCGGACGCACAGGCGCGCACACCGTGTGCGAGATGCAGCCAGCCCTTCGGCGTCTTGATAGGTGCGGGGCCTTCCCCGTTCTTGCTTTCCTTTATGGTATGATAGTTACGGGTATTGATGATCTTTTCGTCCTTGATGACCGCATTTTCCATGCTGTCCACGAGCGTCCAGCCTATGCCGCCGCCGTTTCCGGCATCGATGAATCCGTCCTGGGGGCGGGTATAGAGAGCGTATTTCCCGTCGACGAACTCGGGGTGCAGCACGACATTGCGCTGCTGGCTGGAGGAGACGATGTCGGGGAGACGTTCCCAGGTGCGCAGGTCCTTTGTGCGCGCTACGCCTGCGGCTGCGACGGCGGAAGAAAGGTCGCCGGCAGGAGCCGAAGGATCCTTGCGCTCTACGCAGAATATGCCGTAAATCCATCCGTCTTCGTGGGCGGTAAGCCTCATGTCGTAAATATTCGTGGCAGGCTCGCCATATTCGGGCATAGTGACGGGGCGCTCCCAGAAACGGAATCCGTCCATTCCCCTGTCGCTCTCCGCAACGGCGAAAAAGGACTTGCGGTCGGCGCCTTCAACCCTGACCACCATATAGTATCTGCCATTCAGTTTTATAGCTCCCGAATTAAATGCGGCGTGGATGCCGAACCTCTCCATGAGATAGGGGTTGGTTGTGGGATCGAAGTCGTAACGCCATTCCAGAGGTGCATGGGCCGCAGTCAGCACCGGGAACAAGAATCTTTCATAAACTCCGTTGTCTTCGACGGGCACATTGACCTTTTTCAGCAATTCTTCGTGGCGTACGCGCAGGAAATGCTCTCTTTCTTTAAAATCCATGATCTGTCTAAAGCAATACTATTTGTTCGAATTCTGCAAACTTCTTGAAATCACCTTCGTATTCAAATCCTTTCCAGGGACCGTAGAAGTGTCCGGGCCTGTCGTGGGCGTTGCGCCATGTCAGCACATACACCAGAGGGTAATCCTTGATGCAGGGGTACAGGGTGGCCGTCCACCAGTCCGGGCTGGTAAGCCCCTCCAGCCCTGTCTCGGAAAGAGCGATCAACTTGCCGTGCTCCTTTCCGAGGCGGTCAAGATATTCCAGCGTAGGGACGAGCTTGGAGCGGAAGAGTTCGCAGGCCGCTTCGATGCCGCCCTCGTGACCGTTGTATGAATAGGCGTCCAGCCCCATTATGTCGATGATGTCATCTCCCGGCCAGCGCTCCATATAGCCCTCGGAATCTACGTCGAGGTTGGGGGAATAGCACCATACTATGTTGTCGAAGCCCCGCTCGCCGGCGAGATAATCGTAGGTCGTACGCCAGAGCGCACGGTACTGCTCCGTCGTGCAGAGCTTCTGTCCCCACCAGAACCAGCTCCCGGTATGCTCGTGCCAGGGCCGGAAGATGAAGGGGATGCGCTTGCCGCCGGAATCGCGCAGGGTGTCGAAGAAATCTCCAATGATCTGCAGCCAGCCCATGAACTTTTCGTGATTCTCCCCTCCCTCGAGTACGGATGCAACCACCTTGTCGGAGCTTACGTCCCATGCGGTGCCGCCGGTGAGGATGTTACGTGGATGCCAGGAGAAGGTGACGACTCCCCCTCTTTCCACATGCTTCACGGCCGCCCTGCGGATGAGCGCGAAGGGTACTCCGTCGAGGCTCTTGTCTCCCCCGAGTTCGATTTCGCCGAGTTCGAGGCCGAGCACGGCGGGATAGTGTCCGCAGACATCCTTGACATCGGAACGCTCCAACGGGTCGTTCTGCGCGTCTTCGACCTTCCAGGCATGGCCGTAGCAAAGGTCATCCTGATGGCCGTACATGATTTTTCCGGCTTGGACGGACGCTCCCAAAGACTCGATCAGGAGTTCGCGGCCGGTTTTGTCGCCGTTCCCGCAGCAAGCTGCGAGAACGATGGCAAATCCGGAAAAGAGGATAGGTTTCAGTATGGTTTTCATTGTTTCAGAATTTTGGTGCTTTGTTATATACAGTTTCGAGAGTATAGCTCCCGCTTTCGTTGTTCATGGCGTTCACCATCAGGTCCAAATCCCTATTTATGCTGTACCCGACTTCGGTCGGGGCCTTGTCGGACGCGACGTCGACTGCGAGCTTGAAGGGTCCTTCTCCGAGAAACATCCAGTCGTGCTCGACAGGCACGTCGATGCTGGTGACGGTATCCAGACTGTCGGTGTAGGCATCGATTATCGCCATGGTGGAAGCGTCGCTGAGATATACTCCGTTCAGGCCCTGGCCTTCCTGGAAGGGATCTCCGCAGAGATCGTCGCCTTCCTGCCAGAAGTCATGCGCCGGATTGGCAAGTCCGCTCCAGGCCCAGAAGTTGCAGCCGAGAAGCACGTCGGCATTCCGGGCGGAAGCCAGGACGCGGGAGAAAACATATCCGTAGATGGCGTCACGGCCGGTGGTGGAAGCGTCGCGGCTGAAGGAGAAACCGTCGCGGGGGTATCCGAATTCCTCTATGACCACCTTTTTTCCGAGCTTGCGGGCAATCTGCATGTGGCGGTCGATGTAGTCCTTAACCTTCTGCTGAGCGTCGGCGGCGCCTCCGGCTATATTGTTTTCCTTGGCCCAGCCCCAGTTGTAGGGCCAGATGTGGATGGTGATATAGTCGATGTCCGGACAGTCGTTAAGACGCTCCACCAGTGCATAGTCCTTCTCGCAGCCCATATATCCTTCGTTGCCGGTGCTTACCATGTGCTCCGGGTCGATGGATTTGATAAGTGCGGCAGTGCCCTGCACGTACTTGCAGAAGTCATCGAAAACCTGAGTGTCGGTGCGGAAAGGACGCGGCTCGTTGCAGACCTGCCAGGAATAGATGGCGTCCGAATCCTTGTAGCGCTCTACGACACGGCGGACGTGCTCCTGAAAGAGCTCCACCGCTTTTGCATTGCTCGCGAAGGCAGCCATGGCAGTCATATACACATGGTAACCATCCCTGGCGGGATGCGGCTGCACGCCTGCTCCCGCTTTCTCGAGCCAGGAACGGTAGCCGTCCTCGCTCCACTCCCAGGCATTGTTCAGGAAAAGCACGCCCTTCATCCCCCTCTTGGAAAATGCCTTGAGCGCGGCGTCCATGCCTTCCCAGTTCTCGTCGGTGGCGAGGATGCGCAAATTGGTGATTCCGTGAGCCTTGAGGGAATCCAGTTCAGCCTCGAAACGGGCGGGATCCTCCACGGCAAGGCGGGAGGCATACCACATGTTGGTGCCTATGAAGTAGTCGGGGGCTTCCTGTCTGGCGGAATTGCCGCTGCAGGATGCCATGAACAGCATCAGGAAGCCGATAATCGATAGAATCGAAAGTTCAAGCCGGTTATTAGTCATATTACGCGCGTTAACGGTTGCAAAGTTAAGGAGTTGCGCGCACCTAGACTAATACGATTTTGTCAAATATCGCAAACTTTTTTGCTATACGATGATTTTCGTCTTTTTATACATCTGCCGGAAATCCCGTGGCGTCATTCCCTTCTTTTCCTTGAACACACGGTTGAAATTGGACAGATTGTTGAAGCCGCAGTTGTAGCAGATGACAGCCACGCTTTCGTTTGTATCGACCAACGCCCGCACGGCATTCTCCAGCCGCACGTCGGTGATGTAGTCAGTAATGGTCCGGCTTGCGTGCGAGCGGAAGAAACGGCTGCAGGAGGTAGGACTCATGCTTATGAGATCGGCGAGTTCACCAAGCTGTATAGGTTCGGAATAATGGGCATGGATATACTCCTTGATCGCTTCGACCCTGTGGCTCTCCGAACGGTGCGGCGCTTTTGCGAAAGCGCTGGTAGCAAGCTTCCTTCCTTCGAAGAGAGAGAGTTCATAAAGTATCTGGATGCAACGTATCACCTGGACGAAACTGTCTGTCTCCGTGGCGATTGTATCGAGTTTCGAATACACCTTCATAATGGCCTCCAGAGGGAACGACAGCCCCTGGCGGGCATCCTCAAACATCTTGCGCACTGACTCGAACTGATTTTTGCTCAGCAGCCCGGCATCGAAAAGGTCGGGCGAAAACTGGATGGTGATTTCACGGATGTCTTCCGACTTGCAACTCCCCTGCTCCCACATGTGCTCGAGGCCTTCGCCGGTGACGAGCACAAGTTCGTACTGTCCTATGGTTTCGATGTGGTCGCCTATGATCCGACGCACCCCGGCGCCATTGCTGATGAAGTTGAGTTCATACTCATGATGCCTGTGCAGAGGGTAGTCGAATTTATTCTTGTGCCTCTCCACGATGTAGAAGCAATCTTTGTCAGAAAGACCGGTGATTTCGGATAATACTTGCATAACTGCAATATATACAATTTTTTCAAAAAGTGATATTATTTTATCAAAATTTCGGCTTGAAAACATTATTATATATTTTTGCATCATGATCGATAAACTGACATCCCTGCGGGCCGAAGTCCGCGAAGAACTTGAATGCGACATTCTCCCTTTCTGGATCCGGAGAATGCAGGATCCTTCCGGAGGTTTCCACGGGCAAATGGACGGCAAAGGCAAGCTGGTGCCGGACGCGCCAAAGGGAGCAATTCTCAACGCCAGGATACTGTGGACCTTTTCTTCGGCCTACCGCATCCTCTGGAAGGAAGAATACAGGCAGACGGCCGGACGCGCCTTCGAGCAGATCCGTGACAAGTTCTACGACAACGAATTCGGCGGCATCTACTGGAGTCTGAATGCGGACGGTACCCCTCTCGACACGAAAAAGCAGTTTTATGCGATAGCCTTCGCAGTATACGGCTGCGCCGAGTATTTCCGCGCCACAGGCGAGGAAGAAGCGCTCGAACTTGCGATAAAGTTGTGGCGCAGCATCGAAGACCACAGTCTGGATGTCGAGAAGGGCGGTTATCTTGAGGCTTGCACGCGGGACTGGCAGCCTATCGCCGACATGCGCCTTTCGGACAAGGACCGCAACGATGCCAAGACGATGAACACCCATCTGCACATCCTGGAGGGCTATACCGGCCTTTACCGCGTATGGAAGGACGAAACCCTGCGCCGCCGCCTGGTAGAGCTCTGCAATATATTCACCGACAGGATAGTGCGCCCCGACGGCCATCTGGGGCTCTTCTTCGACGAAGACTGGAATTCCCAGTCGGATATGGTTTCCTACGGCCACGACATCGAGGCTTCGTGGCTGCTCTGCGAGACTGC
>ONFK01000093.1 GCA_900317065.1 uncultured Bacteroidales bacterium | reverse complement strand
CGGTGAGGATGATGTTTCCCTTCAGGCGATGGAATGGGTGAAGGGCAGGATGGCCGTCTTGAAGGCGGCCATGGATGAGCCGGATTCCAGTCGGGAGGATGTGGATTTCTTCGCCCAGTACAAGTTCATAGTGCAGGAGGCGAAGGATCTGGCCACGAAGCCTCGTTATGTCTACGATGACTACAACACCTCCGGCACGGTCCTGCATAACCTGCCTTCGGACAGAATGGGCATGGGTTTTATTCTGAACAAGCCCAAGAATCCCTACGAGGTCGACCCGAATCTTTTTACAGGGGCGGAAATAGAATCCGGGAGGCAGTATTGTATATACTCCGACAACTTAAAGTACAGGAAACAGATAAACCGCAGATGGCGACATTATCCGAGCCTCTACAAGCAATTCGACTGGTTTGATGAGGAGTATTGTTCTGTTGAAGACTATTCCAGCGAGGGCGCCTGTCTGGGGAAGATTATCGAGGAAGAAATCAATGCATCCATAGTCCAGCTCATACGCAAGGTCCGGTTTGATATAGAAATGCCTCGCTATTGGCGCAGGTACGACGAAACGAAGCACGATACATGTGTGATAAAGACGAAAAACCTCCAAGTGACATTCAACTTCATAGACAAGAAGAGGAATATATTGAGAACCGTTCCTATCGGGCAAGTGTACAGGAGTATCGAGACCTTACTGGCAGAAGACGAGAAGTATGAATCTGCCCTGGGCATCTTTGCCAGTTCAAATTTCATAAGGGCCCTTACCGGTTTCTCATACTTCCGTAACGACTCCACCCATCCCGGTGGCGTGTCCGCCGAAGACTTCCAGGAGATGCACCAGCGGTTCACCGAACTGATGGAAAGCTACATGCATGAGATGGTGAGCCTGAAAAAACGTCTGATGGCGTGAAAGTTTTCTGCTGATTTGGAGTATATATCAATGTAAACCAAATCAGCATGAGTAAAACCGGAAACTCCCTTGCCGGTATCGTCTCCCAGGTCGGGACGGCCGACGTGACGGCTATCCGTCAGTTCCTTTTCTCGAATCCTTCACAGCCCCTCGTGGCCACCGGATCCGGTGGCTGCGAAAGCTCCGGGGACTTCCTCGCACTGCTCTACGGAGCCCGTGGTGGGATGGCCCAGGCTGTGACTCCCTATACTTTCAACTCATTCAGCGACAATGCGTTGCGTACGGCCAAGATAGTCCTTATCAGTAAAGGTGGCCACAACAACGACATCATCGCGGCCACCCGTCGTGCCCTAGAAGTGAACCCCGCCGGCACGGCCTCCATCAACTTCTCCGACTCCGACCGGAACGAAGCCCTCAAGCTCTTCCGCAAAGCCGGAGCTCCCAACGCCTTCGTACCCTCCGTGCATGGCACCCACGACGGATTCGTATCGGTGGGTACGAGCATCGCCTACTTCGCCCTTCTCACTAAAGTGTTCCAGCCCGGAGTGGACCTCGGGAAGTACATGGAAGCCCCCGAGAAGCCCTTCACCTTCTGCCTGAACGACGGCACGACCCTTGCCCCCTCGGAGTTCGGAAAGATCCGCAGCTACGTCCTCCTGCACGGCAGCTGGGGCCGTCCCGTGGCCAGCAACCTTGAAGGCAAGATGGTCGAAAGCGGCCTCGCCCCGGCCATCGTCTGCGACTATCGCAATCACTGCCACGGCCGCTTCATCTGGGAGTCGAACCATCTGGACGAGACCGCCGTGGTGATGTTCATAAGCCCCCGCGAGCGCGACATCGCGGAGCGTACCCGGAAGTATCTTCCTGCATCCACGAAGCTCGTTCTCATCGAGACCGCGGAGGATGCCCCCGAAGCGTCCCTCGACCTTCTCGTCCGTGCCACTGAGTTCTTTCGCGCGGCCTGCGATGCCACCGGGGTGAACCCCGTGAGCCCCTCCAATCCCGGCCGCATCGACAAGCGCGTGCCCATCTCCATCCCCTTCGTGGCGGAGATGCGCAAGAACGGGCCCCTGACTCTCTAGGCCATGACGAACAAGAGCCAGAGAGACCAGATGGTCGCCAGGATAGAATTCCCCCTGCTGGAAATCAAGCTGAAAGAGGGCCTTGGCAAGAAGAAGATCCCCTTTCTGTTTGCCACGGTGGGCAAGTTCAATGTGCTGACTGTGAGGATAGTAGATGAGTATTTCCTGGATATCTACGTGGATCTCGACAATGTAGACCGCGTCATCGCCCTCACCCCTTATCTGATAATGCGCCCGGACAAGGCTCCGGACGAATTCCCCTGCGGCACTCTCCGCAAGGTGGATTACAGGCTCGCCAGATCCTGGAAGGACGTGGCGGTGGGAGGGAGCGTGTAGGAGAGTTTCCCGCCGGCATCCCTCAGCTCCATAAGAAGCCGCCCCATGAGGTTAGGTCCCACGTACTCGGTCCCGTCACCGGAGAGCTTCGCGCCCCAGGTGTCGGGATTCTTCTTTGGGAAGGTGCTCTGGTCTTCTACGATGAAGAGGCCGCGGCTGCGCTCGAGCTCACGGCGGAACTCCTCGCTCTGGGCGTACTTCTGCACGAGGCAGAACTTCATCGCGTCCACGATGATATGGCCCCAATCGGAGCGGACGCAGCCTGCCTTATGACCATGCTTTGCCTTCATCTTGATTGTCTGCCCCTTGGCATTGTAAATGGCCTGGCGGGTGGCGGCGTCGGTGAACTTCATCACCTGGAACACCTTCTCGGTACAGTCGAAGGGGATACCGCCAATCACCAGAGGCGTCCGTCCGAAGTTCCCCAAAATGCCCCAGGGGCCGTCGACCTTGCAGAACGGTGCCACCTTTTCGGCGGGATAACGCTCGATGGAGTAGTACTGGGGATAATTCTCCTTGATCAAGTTGCCTACGTGCATGTCTCTATGGTTTTATGGCCTCCTCGGATCCCGGAATCAGCTGGTCTTTCCCGTCCAGGAGAACCTTGTCCACCTTGATGATATGGAACTCGCCGTAATCCAGCAGCGCGTAGTTGTTGCCCGCCTCGGGCTTGGTCTGCGCCGTTGGCCAGACGAGAAGCACCACGCCGATGCCGGGAAGGAACGCCGATGCGGCCTTCTCCGCCTCGAGGCTCGCGGAGCCCGTCATCTTCTTGACGGTCCCGAGATTCCCGATGAGGCGGTTGCCGAGCCACTTCCGGAAGAACTTACCGCTGACGCATGCATCCGCAGGCACCTTCTCGCCGAGTTTCGCCTCGGCCCTTGCGATGATCGCCGGGGCCACGGGAGCGAGGGATGTGAGATGGTTTTCCTCCATCAAGTCCGGGATCTCCACCGTGTAGACGTAGTGGTCCGCGCTGCCGGTCGCACCGGAATAGTGCGCCGCGGTAGTGTAACGCGATGTCAAATAGGCCCCGACGCCGAACTTGAACTTCCCGTCACCCTCCAGGAGATGGGTGGGGTCGAACTCCCTGAAAAGGGCTGCTGAACCGTGATAAGCTATTGCCATATAACTATGTGTTTTTCCCCAAAAATAATAACACAACAGCCAACCCCGTTTCCGAGATCGGCTGCTGACTTGTAGGACTCAGTCGTCAAAGTCGAGATAGTCCTCGAGTTCTACGCCTGCGGCTTTGCGGAGAGCTTTCTTGGCCTTACAAAGCCGAACGTAAGCAGCTTTGAGGTCAAGACCGAGCTGTTCGGCGATTTCACCGGTCTTGTAGCCCTGAAGGCACAGCCAAAGGATCTTCTGATAGCCTTCGTTAAGGCTTTCGATGGCCTTGCTGATGAGCTCTTCCATCTCTGCCTTCTCGACGGCGCGATTGGCCTTGAACTCATCTCCCCTGTACTCTGCGATATGGTGAGGAACGTATTCGTCCCCGTCTTCATCGCAGTACTCAAGATCCGTGAAGGTCTCGTTGTGTTTCTTGAGCCTGTTCATCAGGTCCGCCTTGATGTTCTCTGCAATCCTGTTGCCGAAGACCTGAGGCTTCGAGCACTTGACAGGATTGAAAGATCCATGGTACTTGACTGCCTTCAGGAAGGCGTCCTGTGCCATGTCTTCAAGATCCTCCCTGCTCAGTCTCTTCCCGCTGTGTGCAGCGAAATAGGAAACGTTACGAAGGATTCCTTCGAAGATATCCTGATAGTTGGAAGTGGCCCCATTGGCGGCGGTGAAGGTGTCAGTAGTGTTGATGCCGAGGTGAAGTTTTTCGTTCGTCATATCGTCAGGTATTGATTGTTGCCAGTCGTGAAATACCCTGAAAAGGGACCTGCGTGACTCGACCGGAGAACGCCACGCAAATAAAAAATTTTTAAGTTGGGCTAAACTCCGGAGCAACTGCTCAAGACTTTACGATATGTCAAAGATCAAAACCTGATCGGCAGCACTGTTCGCTTACTTCCTACAGTATGTCAATACCGCCCTGAATCTTCACGACTCTGTACGGCAGGTAGAATATATACGATATTTCCGTGTTAAAAGTTTCAGTAAATCTTACTCCTTTTATCACTTTTTCTTCATGATACGGTCGACCATGCCGTACTTGAGGGCTTCGTCGGCGCTCATCCAGTAGTTGCGGTCGCCGTCCGCGAAGACCTTGTCGTAGCTCTGCCCGCTGTGCTCGGTGATGATGCGGAAGAGTTCCTCGCGGCACTTCTCTATCTCGCGCGCCTCGATGAGGATGTCCTCCGCCTGTCCGCGCACACCGCCCAGAGGCTGGTGTATCATCACGCGGGAGTGGGGGAGGGCGCTGCGCTTGCCCTTCGCGCCGGCGCAGAGAAGCACACTACCCATGGAAGCAGCCATGCCTGTGCAGATGGTCGCCACGTCGGGGCTGATGATCTGCATGGTGTCATAGATGCCGAGGCCCGCGGAGACGCTGCCGCCGGGGCTGTTGATGTACAGGGAGATGTCCGCCTTCGGATCGTTGGAGGCGAGGAAGAGTAGCTGGGCCTGGACGATGTTCGCAACGTCGTCGTCGATGGGGCATCCGAGCCAGATGATGCGGTCCATCATCAGACGGCTGAACACGTCCATGGAGGCCACGTTGAGCTTGCGTTCCTCGATGACGGTAGGGTTGATGTATGCTGCTGTCCTGTAGAAGGCGTCCAGAGTGTTGGTGCTGATGCCGCGGTCGCGGCTTGCGAACTTTTCGAATTCTGTCATATTCTTTTCGTTTTATCTTATGTATATACCCACATCTCCTGCGAATCTTTCACAATTTATCTGCGTTTTAGCATAGTGCCGGGGCCCAGGGACTGCGCGGCCAGATGCAGGGATCTCACGGCCGCGACCATCTCTTCCATCTTCCCTTCCTTGTCTACGTCCTTGTAGTTCACGTAGAAGAAGAGCGTGGAGCGGGGCGCCAGGTTCAGCACCACCTGCGCGCGGTACTGCTGCTCATAGACGGAGAACGGCAGGCCGGTCACCGAAAGCGCGCTGGAGATGACTGCCTTGGCCCTTGCGAAGTTGATGGTCGTGATGGTCTGCCGCTTCACGACCTTCGCGCGTCTCTCCCGGAGGACGTCCCACAGGAGCGGCTCGTATCGCGTCTGGATCTTCGACAGCTCGTCCTCGAGGTTCTTGTCCAGATTCGCGTATGCCCAGAGGCCGTTGCTCTTCTTGAAATACTTGGCGATCTCCTCCTTGGCGAGGTTCACGCAGCCCTGGAGGTTGAAACTCCCGGACTTGTTGTTCAGCGCAAAGCTGATGTTGCTGTTTCCCATCACCATCCCGATGACTTCCTCATCGGTCATTTTATATAGGCTTTTCATATTCTCAGTTCAGTTCCATTATGCATACCCTTCCGGACTTCTCCATCCAGGAGTGGGCGTCGTTGTAGCTGCGCTTGTCGCGGCAGACCCAGACTATCTTCGTGCGCATGTTGTCCGGGATGACCGGCTCGGGGGCGTAGCCGTCCGTGAGCATCACCAGGCCGTCATAGCCGTTCTCGTTGGCGAAGTCGATGGGCTCCTGGAAGGAGGTGCCGCCACGTCCGATCACGGCCACGTCCTTCATCACCTTCCTAAGTGACTGCACCACCCTGACCCCGCAGTCGAACTGGATTACGTCCACCGCGGTGAACCCGTAGCGGAATGCGCTGTTCACCACGCCGTAGAAGTACGAGAGGTCGTTCGACGAGATTGATCCGCTGACGTCTACGGCCACGAGGAGCTTGGTGTCGAAGCGGCGGATGGAGCCCATGTTCTCAAACCCCGTGCGGCGGTTCGGACGCATGCGGGTGAGCTTGCGCTGGGTGGAGAGGATGCTCGCGCGGAACCCCGAGAGGACGTTCCGCCAGTTGATGCGGGCGCGTGTAGATGCCTTTAGTTTCTCGGCGAAGGCGCCGGCGAGCGAACCCCAGTCGCGGGTGCTCTCGATGACCCCGTCTATCATCGCCACGGTGAGATCGTCCTCCTCCCAGAGTTCCGACCGCGGCCGCTGCACGCGGGGGTCGTCCGCTGCATCCCCGTCTCCATCCCCATCGGAAGGGGGAAGCATCTCCTGGATGCGGCGCGCGTACCACTCGTAGGGCTGGCCGGTCTTGAGGTCGTAGTCCGCCGGACGGTCGATGTTGTAGTTTCCGAAGGCATAGTTGTCTCCGATGGTGAGGTTGCTCCCCACGGCCACCGCCTGCTGGGAGCAGGCATCGGGCTTTCGCTGGTAGGGGTGCTTCAGGAGGATGCGCACCGCTTCGGTGCGGAGTGCCTGATCGAGGGCGGTGTCGCTCATCTCGGCAATCCATTCGGGGTTGTACTCGACCTTACGGCGGCCGCTGCGCAGCGGGCAGGGCATGGATGTGTTCTCCTCGATGCTGTGCGTGCAGAGGGTCTGGAAGAGCGCCGGGTCGGAGATGAACCAGCGCTCGAGGATGGCCATGATGCGTTCCTTCATCTATCGTATACTTTTGACGTACTGGACCATCAGGGCGGTGAGCATCGGGCACTCCACGGCCATGAACTTCACGGCCTTCGGGTAGGTGCCCTGCACGAAGCGGTTGGCGAAATGGGCCGCGGCTTCCTTCTTGCCCTTCGTGAGGAAGGTGAAGTAGG
>ONFK01000121.1 GCA_900317065.1 uncultured Bacteroidales bacterium | reverse complement strand
GTCAGCATTTTCGCCCCCTTCTTCGAGGAGTGGCTCTGCCGCGGCATGGTCGAGAGGGGACTGCTCGGGCGCGGTGTCAAGCCCGCCTGGGCCATCGTGCTCTCCGCCCTCTTCTTCGCCCTGATCCACCTGAATCCCTGGCAGGCCATCCCCGCATTCCTTCTCGGATGCCTCTTCGGATATGTGTACTATAAGACCGGTTCACTGAAGCTGACGATGCTGATGCACTTCACCAACAACACCTTCGCCCTGGTCATCGGACACATCGACTCGCTGCAGGATGCCGAAAACTGGATGGACGTCCTCGGCCCCGGTTACTGGTACTGCTTCGCAGCCAGCGTGCTGCTGATCGCGCTTGTGGTGCTGGCCTTCCGCCGCATCCCCCTCGAGCGCCCTTCCGGCGGTTTCGAAGTGCTGCCCTCAGCTTTCGACGAAGAATAAATCAGTGTATCCGCAGAATATCGGCGCCTCGCTCTCCGGCGAGGCGTTCTGCGTATGCGGAACCTGAGGCCGGGCCCTCCGCGGCGAAGGGGTTGGGCGTCCGGGTAAAGCGCTTGTCGGCCACTCCCACGAGAATCGGGCGGCCGAAATGCCGGAATGCGGGCAGATTCTCCAGCAGTTCCCAGTTCTGCTCCGCGCTCTTTGCAAAGCCGAACCCCGGATCCAGTATCCACTCGCTGACGCCCAGCTCTTCCGCCCGCGCGGCGAAATCCCGGAAGTATCCGTCCACCGCGGCCACCACTCCCTGCGGATAATCAGTCAGGGAATCCATCGAGCGGGGGTTGCCGCGTTTGTGCATGGCGATGTAGGGAAGGCCGAGTTCCGCCACCGTCGGCAGCATCCGTGGGTCGTCTTCCCCGGCGGAAATGTCATTCACGATGAATCGTCCTATCCGTCCGTACACCCGCCGCACTATCTCTGCGCTGGTAGTATCTACCGAAACGGGGGGTATACCCTCCCAAGACCTACGCCACCCTCGGCTTAGAGGGAGGGGCCCATCGCCCGCGATGGGAGGGGCGGAGCTGCCGGCATCTGCCGGGAGCGCAGCGGTCAAGGAGGGTATACCCGCCGTTTCGGGAGCTGCGGCAAGGCGTCCGTCGAGGCAGATGAGGTCGATGGCGGGCTGCAGGCGCTGCCATTCGGTTTCGACCGGGACTGGCGCCGCGCCGGGGCGTGTGGAGACGGCCCCGAAGTCGATGATGCCGCACCCCCTCTCCAGAAGCGACTCCACGCGCCGGCGCACCGCCGCGGCCGTCATCGCCCTGGTATCTTCCCGGAAAGAATCCGGCGTAAGATTCACTACTCCCATCAGTATCATACTGCAAATGTAATAAAATGTATGCAAAACGCCCCTGTTTGCATACAACTTGCCCGGTTTCACGGGAGATGTATGCAGATTGAGCCTTTTTGCATACAACTTGCCCGATTTCATGGGAGATGTATGCAGATTGAGCCTTTTTGCATACATCCCGGCCGAATTTACGGGAGATGTATGCAGATCGCCCGGTTTTGCATACAACCCGCCCGATGCCGGCGTTGCGGTGCCCGGGGCGCAATGCGGCCTTTTGCCGGCAAACAAAAATAATTGCTATCTTTGTGCTATTATGCTGATAGTACTTGAAGGCCTGGACGGAGCCGGAAAATCCACGCAGGTTCGCAAACTCCGCGACTACCTCGGGCAGAAATGCCCGAAACTCGAATATATACATTTTCCCCGCTACGAAGCCCCCGTCTACGGCGGACTCATCAGCCGCTTCCTCCGAGGCGAATTCGGCGCAATCGACAAAGTGCATCCGCAACTCGTGGCCCTGCTCTTCGCCGAAGACCGCCACGGAGCCGCACCGGAAATCCGCAAGGCCCTGGACGAAGGTGCGACAGTCCTGCTCGACCGCTACGTCTACTCCAACATCGCCTATCAGTGCGCCAAACTCCAGGACCCGGACGAGGCCGAAACCCTCAGGGAATGGATCATCAACACCGAATTCGGGCAGTTCGAAGAACCACGCCCGGATCTTAACATCTTCCTGAACGTGCCCATCGGTTTCGTCGAGAAGAACATCCACTCCGAACGCAAAGGCGCCGACAGGGCATACCTCCAGCACGCCCACGACATCCACGAAGAGGACATAGAATTCCAGAAGAAGGTCCGCGCGATGTATCTGCGGCAGGCGGAAGTTGACAAGGGCCTGCAGGTCGTCGACTGCTCCGACGCAGACGGCGGAATGCTCCCTCCGGACGATATCTTCGCTAAAATCAAAGCATTGGTAGACAGTCGCTTATGAACGGATTCAGGAGAATATGCATGGTGATTCTGGGGATGGTCCTGCTGATTGCTGGCCTTCTCAAACTGATGGACCCTGTGGGAGCCGGGCTGGTGATGGATGAATACTTCAATTTCTTCCATCTGGCCTTCCTCAAACCCGCCTCCCGCATCGTCGCATCCGGCCTTGCCCTGCTCGAATCCCTGCTGGGCGCGGCCCTGGTCGCAGGCGTCTGGCGCAAGGTGCTCGCCATTGCCGGAGGCATCATCCTCATCTTCTTCACTCTCGTCACCATCATACTCTATATCGCCAACCCCTCGATGGATTGCGGCTGCTTCGGCGAGGCCGTCCACCTGAACCATGCCCAGACGCTGCTCAAGAATCTTGTCCTGGACGCCCTCTGGTGCCTTGCGTTCATACCCTTCAAGAGCCTTGGCCTGCCCCGCCGCATAAAGTACGTAAGCTTCTCTCTTGCAGCGGTTTCCCTGGTTCTCTTCCTGCTCTTCAGCGCCCTCTCCATCCCGCTGCGCGACTACACCTCCTTCAAGCCCGGCACCGAGCTGGATGAACGGCCCCTGAGCTTCTACGACGCGAACTACGATTATGCGGATTCCCTTGCGCTGGAAGGGAAGGTGATGCTGATTTCGTCCTACGACCCCGCACGGTTGGGCGAGGACAGGCTTGCCCGCATCACAGAAACCGCCCGGACTGCCTCGGAAAACGGCCAGACTGTCCTCTTCCTGCTCGCCTCCACTCCGGATGCCGTGGCGGAACAGGATCTCAACCCGGCCCTCCTCTCCAACATCTACTTCGCCGACCGCAAGGAACTCATGACGCTCAACCGTTCGAACGGAGGCGCCACCTTCGTTTCCGACGGGCAGATCATCCGCAAATGGGCGGCCGCCAGCCTTCCTGATGCGGACGAGTTCCGGGAGATGAACGAAAAGGCCCCGGTGGATGTGCTGCTTGCGCGCCAGAATCGCACCAGGGCCCTGTTCCAGGGATTCACCCTCTATCTTTTTGCAGTGCTGCTGCTTCTCTGATACCTACCAGATCACTATCTGCCAGGGCATCCTTGCCACCACCTGAGGCTCGGTCATCTTTGCGAAGGCCTTCACATAGTCGTGTTCGGTGGTCTGGCCTATGCTTGCCAGGAACAGCTCCATGCCGGTAAGAGGCTTGGGATATTCCATTACGCATACGTCCTGCGCCCCGATTGCGGAGGCGGCGTAGTTGATGGCATCCTCCAGCGTGCCTATCTCATCCACAAGCCCTATCTCAAGGGCATCCGCACCCGTCCATACGCGGCCCTGGCCGATTTCATCCACGCGGCTCTTTTCGAGTCCGCGGCCTTCCGCCACCAGCGAGGTGAATTTGTCGTAGATGGTCTCGATGCTGCGGAGCACGAAGTTGTATTCGGCCTGGTCGAAGGGGCGGGTGAGCTGCATCATGTCGGCATGCTTGTGGCTCTTCGCGCTGTAGGTGCCGACGTGCAGCTTGTCCTTCAGGGCCTTGCTGGCCTCGGGAATCATCCCGAACACGCCGATGGAGCCCGTGAGCGTGGTGGCGTCGGAGAAAATCTTGTTGCAGTTGTTGGAGATCCAGTATCCGCCGGAAGCGGCCATCCCGCCGTAGGAGGCGATGACTGGCACTTCCTGTGCGAGAAGGTCCAGTTCGTGCTTGATCTTCTCGGAGGCGAGCACGCTGCCGCCGGGGGAGTTCACGCGGAGCACCACGGCCTTGATGCCCTTGTCTGCGCGTATCTTGTCGATTTCGTTCGCGAAACGGTCGCCTGCCACGTTCTGGAGGTCATTCCCGTCCACGATCTCGCCGTCGGCATAGAGCACGGCGATCTTGTTCCTCGAACGGAAATTGGGAACCACCTTGGCGTTCGCATAGTCTGCGAAGGGAATGAACTGCAGGTCCCGGAAATCGTCCACTACCGCGAGGGATGCGAGCCTGCGCTTGAGCGAGTCGCGGGAGAATACTCCGTCCACCAGGCCTGCGGCCAGATAATCCTCGGGAAGGCAGAGTTCGATGTTCTCCACCATCCTGTCGAGCTTTTCCAGGGGAATGTTGCGCCCTTCCGCGATGGTTCCGCCCACGGTCTCCCACAGCGAGGCGACCATACGGTCGTTCTGCTCCTTGTTCTCTTCGCTCGGGGAGTTGCGCACAAACATCTCTCCGGCGGATTTATACTTGCCATGGCGTATGAGCTGCATGTTGACGCCGGCCTTGTCCAGCAGGTCCTTGAGATAGAAAGACTGCGAGGCGATGCCCACCAGTCCTCCGTTGGCACCCTGATACTCGGACATGTATATCTTGTCGGCGACGGAACTGATGTAGAACACGCCGGCTCCGGGATTCTCCGTCCACGCTATGACGGGCTTGCCGCTGAGGCGGAAGCTTTCCAGGGCCTTGCGCAGTTCTCCTAGGGTGGAGATGCCGGTGGTGCTGCCGTCGGCCTTGAGGTAGATGTATTTCACGCCGGGATCGGCCGCTGCGATATTGATTGCCCGGACTGCTTTCCAGAGTCCGACCGGAATCTGCATCTGCCCTTGCAGCATGGCGAGGGGATCTTCGGGCTGGTCCTGCTCGGTGATGATTATTTCCGAGAGGTCGATGGCCAGCACGCCGCTGCGGGGGAGTACGGTCGTGCTTTTTCCGGTGGTGCTGCCGGCGGCTGCGCCAACTATGCCTGCGAAGATGAAAATCACCAGGATGTTGGCCAGGATGATGCCGCAGACGACGGCAAGATAGCGTTTTTTCATAGTCTGCCTCCATAATAGTAACTGTGATCCGGAAGGATCGCCGTTTTCCCCAAACTACTCCGGCGTCAGTCTGTTCCTCTGCGCGTGATCGGATCCAGAACCGGCCCCCTCCATTCCGGCTTCGGTTTTCTGCCTCTGTCAGCACCGCCTGCATCCATGGAATATTCTCCAGTTCTTCCTCCGTTGTCACCGCAGATGCCTTCCGGCACTGTTCCAGCCATTCCCCCGGCCAGGGCTCGCTGACGGCCTGTTCGTAAACCTGAAGCACAAGATCTTCCAGCCTTCCGTCTGATTTTCCGGACGCAAAAGACTCCGAAAAATCCAAAAACTCCGGCCTGTTCTGAGCATACCGATCCTCAATCACATTTCCCAGAACTTCTCTTTTGATCATGGAGAGTTCGTTTTCATCTCCGATCCGGTAACCGGGATCCAGATCGATCCGGTGGAAATAATTCTGCAGGACGAAGGTGCAGAATCCGTCGATCGTATTGATCTGGGCATGATGAAGCAGGACACCC
>ONFK01000046.1 GCA_900317065.1 uncultured Bacteroidales bacterium | reverse complement strand
AAAGATCATCGGCGGACTTATGGATATGGTGCTCGCCGAACGTGCGAAGGCCAAGGCCAACAAGGACTGGGCCACTTCCGATGCCATCCGCGATGCCTTGAAGGCTCTCGGCATCACAGTCAAGGACACCAAGGACGGAGCGGAATGGACGCTGGAATAAAGTTTGTCAGTTGGAATGTGAATGGCCTGAGGGCCGTTGCAGGCAAGGGGTTTGCAGATGTTTTTGCAGATTTCGACGCCGATTTCTTCTGCGTTCAGGAGACCAAGCTGCAGGCCGGTCAGATCGACCTCGAATTCCTCGGATACAAGTCCTATTGGGACTATGCGGAAAAGAAGGGCTATTCCGGAACCGCCGTATGGGCAAAGCACGAGCCGCTCGGCGTATCGTACGGACTCGGTGTCGACGAGCACGACCACGAAGGGCGTGCCGTCACGCTCGAATACCCCGATTTCTATCTGGTCAACACCTATGTCCCCAACTCGCAGGACGGGTTGAGGCGTCTGGACTACCGTATGCGCTGGGAAGATGCTTTCCGTGCCTACGTGAGCCGTCTTGCGGAAAAGAAGGGCGTCATCATCTGCGGCGACATGAACGTCGCTCACGAGGAGATAGATCTCAAGAATCCCGATACCAACCACATGAATGCCGGTTTCTCGGACGAGGAGCGCGGCAAGATGAGCGAACTGCTCTCCGCTGGGTTCGTGGACTCCTGGCGCATCCAGCATCCCGGCGAGGCGAAATACTCCTGGTGGAGTTACAGGATGGCTGCCCGCGAACGGAACGTCGGGTGGCGCATCGACTACTTCCTAGTGTCGCAGAACATCGCATCGCGAATCGTTTCGACCGACATCCACAACGAAATCTTCGGCTCCGACCACTGCCCTGTCGAACTTGTTCTCCGGTAAGATAATGGCATAAAAGAAGTTCCCGTATGCAAATAATGTGTTTTTGCATACGGGAACTATTGTTTTCGGGTTGTTGTATGCAAAACAGGCCGTTTTGCATACAATACCCGGATCTAAAGATCCATCAGCTGATCCTGTACCAATTCGTCCTTGCGGCCGACCACGATATCCTGGTAATCGGAGAGTCCGGTACCTGCAGGAATAAGGTGTCCGCAGATGACGTTCTCCTTCAGGCCTTCGAGGTGGTCGACGCGGCCGCGGATGGCGGCTTCGCTGAGCACCTTCGTGGTTTCCTGGAAGGAAGCGGCGGAGATGAAGCTGTTGGTGCGGAGAGCGGCGCGGGTGATACCCTGCAGCATCAGACGTGCGGTAGCAGGCTCGGCCGGGCGTGCTGTGATGCCCTTGCGGCCCTGGCGCTCGAGTGAGTTGTTCTCGCTGCGCATATCGCGTGCGCTCACGAGATCGCCCATTACATAGCGCTCGCTGTCACCGGGTTCCAGCACAAGGTACTTGCCGTAGATAGCGTCGTTCACATCCATGAAGCGGCTCTTGTCCACGAGTTCGTCCTGAAGGAATTCGGTGTCGCCGGGGTTGGTGATTTCCACCTTGCGCATCATCTGGCGTACGATGATCTCGAAGTGCTTGTCGTTGATCTTCACGCCTTGCAGACGATACACGGCCTGGACCTCATTCACAATGTATTCCTGAGCCTTTACAGGACCGAGGATATTGAGAATGTCGGTAGGGGAGACGCCGCCGTCGGACAGCGGAGTGCCCGCCTTGACGTAGTCGTTCTCCTGCACGAGAATCTGCTTGGTCAGTGGCACGAGATAGTGCTTCTCGATGCCGCTCTTGTTCTTCACAACGATCTCGCGGTTGCCCCTCTTGACCTTGCCCATGATAACCTCGCCGTTGATCTCGGAAAGGATGGCAGGGTTGGAAGGGTTGCGGGCTTCGAAGAGCTCGGTGACACGCGGCAGACCGCCGGTGATATCGGAAGCCTTGCCGATGGCGCGGGGTATCTTGATGATAATCTCGCCCATGCGTACATCGCTGCCGTTCTCTACGGTGACGTGCGCACCCACAGGAAGGTTGTATGTCCTGAGAGTTTCGCCGCCCTCGCCGAGGATCACCAGGGTAGGGTTCTTGGTCTTGTCCTTGCTTTCGATGATCACCTTGTCGGTGCTCATGCTGAACTCGTCCGCGTTGTCCTTGCGGAAGGTTACGCCCTCGATCATGTTCTCGAAGGCCACCTTGCCGGCAGTTTCCACGAGGGTGACTGCGTTGTAAGGATCCCATTCGCAGATGCGGTCTCCCTTGCGCACCTTGTCGCCTTCTTTCTTGAAGAGGATGGCGCCGTAAGGAATATCGTACTGTGAATAAGCGTAGCCGGTATTCTCGTCTACGATGCGGAGTTCGGTCATGCGGCTCACAACCACGGTCTCGGCTGCGCCTTCGTCCCCGACGCGCTCGATGGTACGGAGTTCCTCAAATTCGAGGCGGCCTTCGTACTTGGAGTCGATCGAAGAGTCTACCACGGAGCCGCCCGCAGTACCACCGACGTGGAAGGTACGCAGGGTAAGCTGGGTACCGGGCTCACCGATGGACTGGGCTGCAATGACACCGACGACTTCTCCCTTCTCGACCATGCGGCTGGTGGCAAGGTTGCGTCCGTAGCACTTTGCGCAGACGCCGTGGCGGCTTTCGCAAGTGAGAACGCTGCGGATTTCCACCTGCTCGATGGGCAGGGAGTCGATGAGTTCAGCCTCCTTCTCGCGGATTTCCTCGCCTGCATGCAGGATGAGTTCTCCGGTGAGAGGATTGAATATGTCGTGCACCGTGGTACGGCCGAGGATGCGCTCGCCGAGACTCTCCACAACCTCGTCCTTGTTCTTGATGGCGGTTGCGATAAGTCCGCGGAGCGTACCGCAGTCTTCTTCGGTGATGATCACGTCGTGCGATACGTCCACCAGACGCCTTGTCAGGTAACCTGCATCGGCGGTCTTGAGGGCGGTATCGGCAAGACCTTTACGTGCGCCGTGCGTGGAGATGAAGTACTCGAGCACCGTCATGCCTTCCTTAAGGTTGGAGATGATAGGGTTCTCGATGATTTCCGCGCCGGCGGCGCCGCTCTTCTGAGGCTTGGCCATAAGGCCTCGCATGCCGCAGAGCTGCTTGATCTGCTGGGTTGAACCACGGGCGCCGGAGTCAAGCATCATGAACACAGGGTTGAAACCTTGCTGGTCGGCGGAGATCTGCTTGGTCACGATGCCGGTCAGCTTGTTGTCTATACCCGTCCAGAGGTCGATGACTTTGTTGTAGCGCTCGTTGTTGGTGATGAAACCCATCGCGTAGTTGTTCTTGATATCGCCGACCTGCTTGTATCCTTCGTCGATCAGCTGGTCTTTCTCCTTGGGGATGATGACGTCGCCGAGGTTGAAGGAAATACCGGCACGGAATGCCTGGTCGTATCCGAGGTTCTTGATATCGTCGAGGAACTTCGCGGTGCGGGTCACACCGGTGTTCTTGATTACCAGGGTGATGATGTTGCGCAGGGCCTTCTTGCCGAGAACTTCGTTCACGTAGGGAACTTCCTCCGGAACATACTGGTTCACGATGATGCGGCCTGCGGTGGTCTTGATGATCTGCGTGCCCTTGGAAGGGTCCATCTTGTCGGCAGGGACACGGACATTGATTTCCGCATGCATGTCGATGACCTTCTCGTTATAGGCGATGATCACCTCCTCGGGGCCGTAGAAGGTCAGGCCTTCTCCCTTGGCGCCGGGGCGTACCTTGGTAATATAGTAGAGTCCGAGCACCATGTCCTGGGAAGGAACGGTGATAGGGGCTCCGTTTGCAGGGTTGAGAATGTTGTGGCTTCCGAGCATCAGCAGCTGCGCCTCCATGATCGCGGCGTTGCCGAGAGGGAGGTGGACAGCCATCTGGTCACCGTCGAAGTCGGCGTTGAATGCCGTACATGCGAGAGGGTGCAGCTGGATTGCCTTGCCTTCGATCATCCTGGGCTGGAAGGCCTGGATACCGAGGCGGTGGAGGGTAGGTGCACGGTTGAGGAGCACGGGATGACCCTTCATCACATTCTCGAGGATGTCCCAGATGACGGGATCCTTGCGGTCGACGATCTTCTTCGCGCTCTTGACGGTCTTCACGATGCCGCGCTCGATGAGCTTGCGGATGATGAAGGGCTTGTAGAGCTCGGCTGCCATGAACTTCGGCAGACCGCACTCGTGCATGTTGAGTTCCGGACCCACCACGATGACGGAACGTGCGGAGTAGTCCACGCGCTTTCCGAGGAGGTTCTGGCGGAAGCGTCCCTGCTTACCCTTGAGTGAGTCGGAGAGACTCTTGAGGGCGCGGTTGCTTTCGCTCTTCACTGCGGAACTCTTCTTCGAGTTGTCGAAGAGGCTGTCGACGGCTTCCTGAAGCATGCGCTTCTCGTTGCGGAGAATGACTTCGGGAGCCTTGATCTCGATGAGTTTCTTGAGACGGTTGTTGCGGATGATGACGCGACGGTAGAGGTCGTTGATGTCGGAGGTGGCGAAGCGGCCGCCGTCGAGGGGAACCAGAGGGCGGAGATCCGGGGGAATGACCGGGATCACCTTCATGATCATCCATTCGGGACGGTTGACACGCTTGCTCTCCTGGAACCACTTGACTACCTGGAGGCGTTTGAGGATTTCGGCCTTGCGCTGCTGCGAAGTCTCCACCAGCATCTTCTGGCGAAGCTCATAGCAGAGCTGCTCGGGGTCGATTTCCTTGAGGAGATCGTAGATTCCTTCTGCGCCCATCTTTGCGATGAACTTGTCGGGATCGGAGTCGGAAAGATTCTCGTTTCCGGGGAGTTTTGCGAGTACGTCGAGGTATTCGTCCTCTGCGAGGAGTTCATACTTGGGAACGTCGCTGGCGCCCTGGCGGGTCACGATGTACTTCTCGTAATAGATAACCGATTCCAGTTTCTTGGAAGGGATCCCGAGCACGGCGGATATCTTGTTGGGGGCACTCTTGAAATACCAGATGTGCGCAACGGGAACGGTAAGGGTGATGTGACCCATCCTCTCGCGGCGGACCTTCTTCTCGGTAACCTCCACACCGCAGCGGTCGCAGACGATGCCGCGGTAGCGAATCCTCTTGTATTTTCCGCAATAGCACTCGTAGTCCTTGGTAGGACCGAAGATCTTTTCGCAGAAGAGACCGTCGCGCTCCGGCTTGTACGTGCGGTAGTTGACGGTTTCCGGCTTCAAGACCTCTCCGCAGCTCCTTTCGATGATGTCTTCGGGAGATGCCAGCGAGATGCTGATCGTCTGGAAATTGCTCTTTACCTTATTGTCTCTATTATTGAAATTAGGCATATTCTTGTTCGATTATCCATTATACTATTCCAACGTAACCTTGAGACCAAGGCCCCTGAGTTCGTGCAGCAGCACGTTCAGCGATTCGGGAATTCCTGCAGGCGGCATGGGGTCACCCTTGACGATGGCCTCGTATGTCTTGCTGCGTCCGGTCACGTCGTCGGACTTGACGGTAAGGATTTCCTGGAGAACGTTGGCCGCACCGAAGGCCTCGAGGGCCCAGACCTCCATCTCACCGAAGCGCTGGCCGCCGAACTGGGCCTTGCCTCCGAGAGGCTGCTGGGTGATGAGGGAGTAAGGACCGATGGAACGGGCGTGCATCTTATCGTCCACCATATGACCGAGCTTGATCATATAGATGACGCCGACGGTAGCGGGCTGGTCGAACCAGTCGCCGGTGCCGCCGTCGCGGAGCCTCGTCTTGCCATAGCGGGGAACACCCGCCTTGTCGGTGTATGCGGCGATCTCCTCGTTGCTTGCACCGTCGAAGATAGGAGTGCTGAACTTCACGCCCAGACGGCTGCCGGCCCAACCGAGCACGGTTTCGTAGATCTGTCCGAGGTTCATTCGGGAAGGCACGCCCAGAGGGTTCAGCACGATGTCGACCGGAGTTCCGTCCTCGAGGAACGGCATGTCCTCGCGGCGTACGATCTTCGCGACGATACCCTTGTTTCCGTGGCGTCCTGCCATCTTGTCACCGACGGTGATCTTGCGCTTCTTGGCGACATATACCTTTGCAATCTGCATGACTGCGGGAGGAAGATTGTCACCTACCTTGATCTGGTCCACTTCCCTCTTGCATACCGCGGCCTCGTTCTTGAGGGTGATGCAGTAGTTGTTGATGAGGTCGTGGATGAGGAGGTTGGTGTCCTTCTCGGTAGTCCACTTGCCGGTATTCACATTGTCGTATTCGATGTTCGCAAGGATTTCCTTGGTGAACTTCTTGTCCTTGGCGACGACTTCCACTCCGAAGATGTCGAAGATGCCTGCGCTCTTCTTGTCCTTCGTGAGGATTTCGAGCTTTTTGAGGAATTCTGCGCGGAGTTTCTCGGCCTTGGCCTTGAATTCTGCCTCGCGGATTTCAGCGCGGGTCTTGGTGTCGTTCTTGGAAGCGCCTTTCTTGCCGCTTTCCTTGCTGAGTTTGGCGTAGAGGGCGGTCTTGATGACGGTTCCGCTGAGCGAAGGGTTGGCCTTGAGGGATGCATCCTTCACATCGCCGGCCTTGTCGCCGAAGATTGCCTTGAGGAGTTTTTCCTCAGGTGAAGGATCGCTTTCTCCCTTGGGAGTGATCTTTCCGACCATGATGTCGCCGGGCTCGAGATGGGCGCCTACGCGCACGATACCGTTCTGGTCGAGGTCCTTGGTCGCGTCTTCGCTGACGTTGGGGATGTCGGAGGTGAGTTCCTCCATGCCGCGCTTGGTGTCACGCACCTCGGTGAGGTACTCGTCGACGTGCACGGAAGTGAGGATGTCCCACTTCACCATCTCCTCGGAAAGAACGATGGCGTCCTCGTAGTTGTAACCCTTCCAAGGCATGAACGCCACTTTCAGGTTGCGTCCGAGAGCAAGTTCTCCGTTCTGGGTTGCATAACCTTCGGTCAGCACCTGGCCCTTCTCGACCTTGTCGCCCTTGCGGACGATGGGGCGGAGAGTGACGGTAGTGCTCTGGTTGGTCCTGCGATAGTTGGGGAGCTTGTAGACTGTCTCTTCCGGAGTGAAGCTTACGAAGGCCTCTTCTTCGGTACGGGCATACTTGACGTGGATTTCGTTCGCGTCGACGTAGGTGACTTCACCCTTGCGCTCCGCGATGAACTGAGTGCGGGAATCCAGGCAAACGCGCTCCTCGAGTCCTGTGCCCACTATAGGGGATTCGGGCTTGAGAAGGGGAACTGCCTGGCGCATCATGTTCGCTCCCATCAGGGCGCGGTGCGCATCGTCGTGCTCGAGGAAAGGAATCAGGGAAGCCGCTACGGAAGCCATCTGGTTCGGAGCGACGTCCATGTAGTCCACTTCTTCCTTGGTGACGACAGGGAAGTCGGCCTCGAGACGGCACTGGATGCGGTCTTCGAGGATGTTTCCGTCGTCGTCCATCTTGACGTTTGCAAGCGAAACGTATTTGCTCTCCTCGTCTTCAGCGGTCATGTAATGCGTGCCGGCTGCGCTCAGGTCCACCTTTCCATCCTTTACATCGCGGTAAGGAGTCTCGATGAATCCGAGGGAGTCGATGCGCGCATACACGCAGAGGCTGGAGATAAGACCGATGTTCGGCCCTTCAGGACTTTCGATAGGGCAGAGACGGCCATAATGGGTGTAGTGCACGTCTCGCACCTCGAAACCTGCACGGTCGCGTGAAAGACCGCCGGGGCCGAGTGCGCTGAGACGCCTCTTATGCGTAATCTCGGCCAGAGGGTTGGTCTGGTCCATAAACTGACTCAACTGGCTGGTGCCGAAGAATGAGTTGATTACGGAAGAGAGTCCTCTGGAGTTGATGAGGTCGGAAGGAGTGAACTGCTCGCTGTCGCGGACATTCATCCTTTCGCGGATGGTACGGGCCATTCTGTTGAGACCTACGCTGAACTGGTTGGCAAGCTGCTCGCCGACTGTGCGTACGCGGCGGTTGCTCAGATGGTCGATGTCATCCACCGTGGCCTTGCCGTTTATGAGACGGATAAGGTATTTGACGATCTCGATGAAGTCTTCCTTGGTGAGCACGCGGAGATTCTCGTCGGTGCTGAGGCCAAGTTTGCGGTTGAGGCGGAAACGTCCCACGTTGCCGAGGTCGTAGCGCTTTTCGCTGAAGAAGAGCTTGTCGATGACGTCGCGGGCGGTGTTCTCATCCGGCGGTTCCGAATTGCGGAGCTGCTTGTAGATGTAGTTCACAGCCTCGATCTCCGTGTTGGTAGGATCTTTCTGGAGAGTGTTGAAAATGATGGCGTACTCGCTGGTGCTTGCTTCATCCTTCTGGAGGAGAATGCTCTTGACGTCGGTGTCGAGGATAGCGTCGATGGTTTCATCGTCAAGGACGGCATCCCTTTCCACGATGGGGAGCGTACGCTCGATGGGGATGACTTCGCCGGTATCTTCATCCTCGAAGTCCTCTGTCCAGGTCTTGAGCACCTTGGCAGCGAGCTTGCGGCCTTCGTTGGCCTTCAGAGTCTTCTTGTTTACCGCAACTTCGTCGGCAAGGTCGAAGATATTGATGATATCTTTGTCGGAGTTGAATCCGATGGCCCTGAGCAGGGTTGTTACGGGAAGTTTCTTCTTGCGGTCGATGTAGGCGAACATCACATTGTTGATGTCGCTGGCAAACTCTATCCAGGATCCCTTGATGGGGATGATTCTGGCGGAGTAGAGTTTCGTGCCGTTGGCGTGCTGGGTCTGGTCGAAGAACACGCCGGGGGAACGGTGGAGCTGAGATACGATGATGCGCTCGGAACCGTTGATTACGAATGTGCCGCCCGGTGTCATGTAAGGGATGTCGCCAAGGTAAACGTCCTGGACCTTGGTATCGAAATCCTCATGTTCCGAGTCGGTGCACGAAAGGCGGAGTTTTGCCTTCAGAGGAACACTGTAGGACAGTCCTCTCTCAAGACATTCCTCGATCGAATACTGCGGAGGGTCCACGAAATAGTCGATGAACTCCAGCTTGTAGCTGTTCCGCATATCCTCGATGGGGAATATTTCCTGGAAGACCTGATACAGACCTTCGTTCTTCCTGCTTTCAGGAGTGGTCTCAAGCTGGAGAAAATCCTTGAAGGACTTCAGCTGGACCTCAAGCAGATCAGGGTATTCCAGTATTTTGGAGCTTGCGAAATTAATTCGCTTCGGTTGGGTCTTTTTTGACATAAATCTGCCTTAAGGAAATAAA
>ONFK01000160.1 GCA_900317065.1 uncultured Bacteroidales bacterium | reverse complement strand
CACCGCCCACGGTAAAAGGAATAAACACGCTGGCGGCAACGGCTCTGACCATATCGACCACCGTATCTCTTGCTTCGTTGGAGGCCGTGATATCCAGGAACACCAGCTCGTCCGCCCCTGCGGCGTCATAAGCTCTGGCGATCTCCACAGGATCTCCGGCATCCCTCAGGTTCACAAAATTTACGCCCTTTACGACTCTTCCCTTGTTGACATCCAGACAGGGAATGATCCTTTTTGTAAACATCAGATCTTCCCCCTTTCTGTCTGAAGAAAATTCCTGAGGATCTGAAGGCCCCACCGGCTGCTCTTTTCCGGATGGAACTGACAGGCAAAAATATTGTCCTTTTCCACCGAAGCATGGATCTTCGTGCCGTATTCCGTCACGGCCTTTACAATGCCGGGATCCTCTGCCTTCAGATAATAAGAATGAACAAAATAGACATACGCATTTTCCGGAATGTCCCGGAACAGTCTGCCTCCGTTCTGAAGATGCAGCGAATTCCACCCCATATGGGGGATCTTAAGCCCCGGCGTTTCCGGGATCCGCAGGATCTTACCCTTCAAAAGGCCGAGGCCGCAAACGCCCGGCGCCTCGTCGCTGGACTCAAACAGCAGCTGAAGGCCGAGACAGATTCCCAGAAAGGGCGTTCCCCGGGAAACGACTTCCCGGATCACCGGGATCAGGCCGTAGGATTCCAGCTTTTCCATGGCATCCCCAAAAGCGCCGACTCCCGGCAGAATGACGCGGTCTGCCGACAGGATTTTTTCTTTGTCGCGGGTGACCAGCGTCTCTTCGCCCAGATAATCCAGTGCTTTCTCAACACTTTTTATGTTCCCTGCATCATAATCGATCACTGCAATCATTGTTGCCTTCGCATTCCACACGAAAGACGGAAAGACGTTCTGGACAAACCAGTGGTTCATCTACGATCCGACCAAAAAGACGACGTTTGGAACGGAAGACTATTTCATTGACGACCCGGAATACTTCGGTTCTGCATACGCAGCGAACTTCGAGCAGTTCTTTACCGACTATCCCGAGGGCGGCTATATGGTCGGAACCGGAGGCGAGAACCCTAATGCCAATAGCTATACGCAGTTATACGGAGTCAAACTGGCTCTCACTATCAACAGCATAAGCAGCGCCTATGTCGGGGATGGCTCAACCATTGACAGCCTTGAGATTTACGCATCCCGTCCGAGCCTTATCTTTGACCCCGCCATCCTATACGGTATCACCAGGGAGGGTAAGCCTGACGGAATAGCCCTCAGCAACTCATACACGCTGCTTCCTCACCTTCCTTACGACAAGATGGGGCTCGACAACCAGCTTCTTTACCTGCAGAAGTCAATCCCTCTTTCGTCTCTTGCGGAAGGCGCCCAGACGATAAACCTTGAGTTCGGCGGCAACCTGCAGGTCACGAACAAGACCCTTGACGTGGATGCGGGCGCAGTTACCCGCTTCGGAGAAATCCTTGCATTCAACTCACGATTCCATTTCTTCGATTCGGTATCAAAGACGGAGCTCCGTATGCCGGAGTTCACTGCGAAATTCCCATACACCTATTCCACTTACTGGGTCTTCATCAGGTATAACGACGGGGAGAAGGATTCCGTCTATTATCTTGGAGAAGAGAGCCTGCCCGACCCTCAGTTCATGAACACCGTAATCAGCCCCTCGCTGAACGTGAAGGAGGTGATTATGTATAACGATTCCGCTACGTCAGGGACTGACAACCTGTTCATCTTCTCTATGAGCGGTTCCAACAAGTACAACTACACGATATGGGTCAACGGATACGGACTCACTTCCTCAGAAATCACCTGGGCTGGCTCTGACTACCAGGCGGCATACAACAAAGGCGTAGCGCAATTCCACCTTCTCCAAGAGCCTGCTGCGATCAACGTGACGGAGCAGTTCAACACAATCGTGTTCCGTGTAGACCATTCGTATCTTGCCCCGGGAAAGGTGCTGGATATTCAGCCTCAGATGGTGGCCGTCAAAGACGTGACGTATGGCGACTATCCGCTCAATGTCTTCACCAACCGCGGACTCTATGCCTTGCTCCAGGGCTCAGGAACGGGACTGTATGGCGCGTTCCGCTCAATCTCGAACCTTATCACCACGTCAAACAGCGTTCCGACGGAAATGGGTACGTTCTTTATCGCCGCCGGCGGTCTCTGGCTTATCGCAGGTAACACGGTGGTACTGGTCAGCGACGCATTGAGACTTGGCCCGCATAAGTATATCCGTAACTGCTTCGAGTACGTATCGCTTTGCTGCAGCGTTATATACAGCGTGGCAAAGCTACAGTCTCAGGTTCCCTTTGACGAATATGTCAGCGGGGCGGAGTTGTCCTACAACCGCTATCGCGACGAGATTTTCGTGAGCAATCCGCGCCACAACTACACCTACGTCCTGTCGCTTCGGCTCAAGCAGTGGTTCAAGGTTGACTACACCATCAGCCAGAACGTGGTGGGAAGCAACCTCGCATTTGTCGCTCCGTTCAGCGGTCGCGTCGGTATTGCAGAAATGGCTTCATCGTGGCTTATGAACGGCTCGGAAAGGGTACTGGAATTCAGACTGTCCCTGGAGCCTAATTATGAGCTGTATGGATTCAGTTTCAGCTTTACAAGGGGCGACGAGACACTTACCGAGTTCCTTGAAAGAGTAAAGCAGGCATTCCCGTTGAGGCTTTTGGATACCGATTTCATGCACATCGGTTTCTTTGACTACGAGATATACACTCGCGACAACACCGAATATGTGAAGTTCATCGTTGAGGTGCATAGATACTGGAGTAACGGGACCAGTATGATAGAAGCGTATGTGGATAACTTCTGCGGTTATGTGAGTGTCGGCGTGAACGACCCGGAGACCGGATTTGACCCGCTCATTACGGAAATGCTGGATGTCGGCAACGGAGATATGGTAGATATGTCTTTGGAAGACGATTCCGTAAGCAACGTGACGCTCCATTTCCAGACCCGTCCGTTCTCCATCGGATACCAGTACACGCACATTCACCGCATTATATCGATGGTACGCGCCCATCTGTCCAGTTCGGACGTTCTCGTGCTGTCTCTCTATGGCTCTGACGACCTGCAGAACTGGAAGCTGTTGAGCTACGCAGACCGCTCCAACGTAACCATCAGTCAGATAAGGACCCCTTCCGCCGCCCGCTCCTGGCGATACTACACCATCTGCTTCGGCGGCAAGTCCCCGCTGGACATCGACTACGGCGACACGCTCGTCGATTACCAGCCCGTCGTAAGGCGTATCGGTTAATGGATACCCGTGAAATTCATATTGCTATGAAACCCCTGTCAGTCAACGAAGCCTGGCAGGGGCGACGGTTTAAGACTGATAAGTACGAAGCCTATGAAATGGAGATGCTTCTTCGGCTCCCACCCGGAAGACTACCGCAACCGCCCTATAGAGTTTACTACGAATTCGGATTCTCAAACAAGAAGGCAGACTTTGACAATCCCTGCAAACCGCTCGGAGACATCCTGCAGAAGAAGTACGGATTCAACGACAACGAGATATACGAAGCGCACATCGTCAAAAAGATAGTCAAGAAGGGGAGCGAGTACATAACGGTGAAGATTGAACACATAACCCTATAAAACCAACTGCAATGAAAGAATTTATCCGCAAAATCTGGGACGCTATCGTAGGTTTCATCTGCAAGGTCCCGTATGACAAGTGGCTGCATTTCATCTTCGGAATGATCGCCTCCTCCTTCATGGCCATCGTCTTCAACGAGCCGTTCTGCCTTTTCCTCGCCATCTTCTTCGCTATAGCCAAGGAGATGTTTGACGCCTGGACTACCGGCAAGTGGGACTGGTGGGATTTCGCAGCCACCTGCTTCGGCGGTCTTGTCCCGCAGATTTTCGTCATCATCAGGCTCCTTTGCTTCTAATGAACAAGGCGCTCACCATCGCGGGTCTCATCCTGCTTGTCATCCTCGGAGCCGTCCTCGGCTGGTGGCTCCGGGGATTCAGGCCGGTAATCATAGACCCCGTTGTCCAGATTGATACCGTCTGGAAACACGACACCAGCTTCATCGAAAGGCCGACACCATACATTGTCAGGGTCGTTGACACGATGCTCGTGCCGGTGGTTGACACCATCCACACACGGGACTCCGTCTTCATCCAGATTCCAAGGGAGGAAAAGGTCTACGAGGACAGCACCTACAGGGCGGTAGTCTCAGGCTACAGGCCTTCCCTGGACTCAATATCGGTCTATCAGACTACGAAGTACATAACGACCACCATCACAGTCCCCCAGAAGACAAGGCGGTGGGGGATAGGCCTGCAGGCAGGAGTAGGGATGCAGTACGGAACCCTCCGGAAGCAGATGGACGTCGGGCCATACATCGGCGTAGGAATCTCCTACAATCTCATAACATTCTAAACAAAGAGCGCAGGTAGACCTAACTATCTGCGCTTCCATTTATTCACATCACCGAATCAAACCGCGAGTACATCTCGAGGATGTCCTGGTACATCAGAGGGTATTCAAAGGCATCCGCAACCTTCCTGTA
>ONFK01000132.1 GCA_900317065.1 uncultured Bacteroidales bacterium | reverse complement strand
GCGCCGCCCATGCTCCCTGTCACGCGCCCGAGGTTGTTCAGGAGCTTGATCTGGAAGAGATAGATGAACGTGTGAGGCATGAGGTCGCCCTTTATGCGGATGACGTATTTTCCGTCGATGTACTCGTAGTCGTCGAGATTGTCGGAGATGTAGTGGCTCGGATCGTAGAGGACGAAAAGCTCGTCCGGCATGAAGGTCACATTCTCCTCTATCTCACTGTCTTCGGCCTTGGTGGCCGCCGCTTTCTGCGCGGCGGTCTGAACCAGGGAAGAAGTCTTCAAGCCGCTGGAAATCACACGGGTATAGGCATGGATGGGCTTCAGGTCACCTTCGGAACGGTAGAGCAGCACCTCGGAATCGTTGTTGTGGAAGAGGAGGTCGTGCACTCCCACGAAGATGTCCACCTGCCCCTGCAGGCCGCTGAAATTGTAGACGTTGTGCGACTTTGGAGCCATCTCGTCGTCGAGGGTATAGATATGCATCCTGATCCCCTTTGGCTCGGAGTAGCCGAGAGGCCCGTAAACGCTTGTCTGCCAGACATAATCCCACTTTGCCTGCCAGTCTACCTGCCATAGGAACTGAGCCTGGACGGAGGTCTGCAGCACGACACTCGTAGCCGCCGCCTTGCGCAGATGCAGGGGCGGTTCGATGCTGCACCCGCCCAGGACGAGCAGTGCCGCAATTGCCGTTATGAAGCCTTTCAGTCTCATTTCTTCTTCCTCATCAGCAGGTCGTATCCTATCGAAAAATACAGGCGGGTAGGTCCTGTCCAGAGCATGCGCTTGCTGCGCTCCTGGAAATCCTCAGGTTTTCCCGCGTAGTCGTAGTAGT
Source organism: uncultured Bacteroidales bacterium (assembly GCA_900317065.1). Lineage (GTDB taxonomy): Bacteria > Bacteroidota > Bacteroidia > Bacteroidales > UBA932 > Cryptobacteroides. The sequence continues at coordinate 7,892 of ONFK01000132.1, read as the reverse complement.
ACCAGCGCTTGGCGTCGTTGCCGTAGACGTAGGGGTCGTAGCGGCTCCAGAACACGCCCAGGCCGATTCCGGTGTCGAAGTAGAAGCGGCTGGCGCCGAAGTAGCGCTTGTAGCCTATTCCCAGCGACGCCCCGACGCCTTCTCCTTCCCAACCTTTTTCATCCCATCCGATCCCATAGCGGACGGCGTTCAGGTTTCCGAACAGATATGCGCCCTTGAAACGGTCTTCCACGGGCTTGAAATAACGCCTCGCCCAGAGGGTTACGTTCTGTATCTGCATGAACTCGTGCCTGTCCCAGTGCTGCCACATGGGCCATTCGACATCCGCCCCGAAGGTATAGCGGCCGGAGTTCGGGTAAAACTCGATGCTGAAACTCGGGATGGAGGTCAGGCCGTACCCGGGGATGAATGTGATGTCGTATGGGATGTTGGTGCTGATGCCAAGGAGGGCGTGGCGCTTATCTGCCTGATTGTCAGCGCGTTCGACTATATTGCCTTCCTCTCGGGGCGGGAAGGCATCACCCTTTATCACGCTGTCTTTCAGCGGTTTATCCGCCACCAGGGAATCCTTGTCCGGCTCTCGTATCGCCACAGTGTCCGCAGCCCCGGAGGAGGATTCACTCCCCTCCGTTGAAAGCACTCCGGTGGATGATTCGTTCCCCTCCGCTGAAAACGCTCCGGGGAGGGAATCCTCCGCCGGTGACATTATACGGACAGTTATGGTGGTGAGGCCGAGGCGCAGATGCCTGTAATGCGTGCGCAGAAGATATTCATACAAGCCACCGAGATCCTTCATTTTTCGCTTGAGCATCTCGTTGGAGAGCGACCCGTCGTCCAGAATCTTGAGAATGCGCTCCCGCGAAGGCTCATCCAGCCCGGGGTCGGCCACGACGCGCTCGCGGAGCAGTTCCCAGCTTTCGCCGCCGCTTTCGCCGCTTATTTTCGTGTAATGAATGCCGGGGAAGGTGTTGCGGAAAAGCCAGCGGAGCTCGTAAGCACGCTTCTTCGCGAGTTCGTTATTGTGCCAGAGCCATCCTTCAGGGGATGCGTATGCGACTACGTGTATCGATTCCACGTTCTCCTCCCCAACCTTTTCCACAAGGCGGACCAAAGAATCGACCGAGGCCCTATTACCCAGATAATCAGGGTCATACACGGTTTTATCGACACGGAAACAGATGGGAGGGATCTGCACAGTACGCTTGTCTGCGGTTTCCTTCATAGGCAACAGAGACAACAACAGACTCAATATGGTAACTAACAAATCCATACTCAATGCGTACTGTTCAATGTGCAAATATAAAAAAAATGCATTATAAATTGTTCACGCTCACGCACATATCTGCGCATGCGCGATCGTAAAACGCTTTTTTGTTGTTTTGCTCGACGGATTTTCGTACATTTGGACAATTTAACCGAATCATTCACTATGAGTCAACTGCACGTTATCGACCACCCCATGATCCAGCACAAGCTGACGATCATGCGCAAGAAAGAAACCGGATCCAAGGATTTCCGTGAACTGCTCAAAGAAATCGCCCTCCTGATGGGTTACGAGGTCACCCGGGACCTCCCTCTTGAAGAGATTGAGATAGAGACTCCTATCTGCAAGATGACCGCAAAGGAGGTCGCAGGACGCAAACTCGCTATCGTACCTATCCTCCGAGCCGGTCTGGGAATGGTAGACGGGCTCCAGACACTTGTGCCGGTGGCCAAGGTAGGCCACATCGGTCTTTACCGCAACGAGGAGACTCACGAACCTGTCGAATACTACTGCAAGCTTCCCGAAGACATCGACGAACGCCTTGTCATAGTCACCGACCCCATGCTCGCAACCGGCGGCAGTGCCTGCGACGCCATCACCATGCTCAAGAAGCGCGGCTGCCATAACATCCGCCTGATGTGCCTGGTGGCTGTTCCCGAGGGTATCGCCAAGGTCCAGGCAGTTCATCCCGACGTCGACATCTACGTGGCTGCAGTCGACGAGCATCTCAACGAGAATGCCTACATCGTGCCGGGCCTCGGCGATGCAGGCGACCGCATCTTCGGAACGAAATAATCTTCGGAATCATAAAACAAACCCCCGCGAATCAGTTCACGGGGGTTTGTTTCAGTGTCACTTGCGCAGCGTCTGGGATGCCGTCGAAAGTCGGTACTTGAAGGTCGTCCTGCCCCTGTAGTAGAACATGGCAAGGGTGACTCCGTCGCTCTCGAAGTAGATGGAATTCAGGAAGTTGTCCCGGTACTTGTTCTTGCACCGGGGCTCGCACCACGCGAGTGAGTAACCGCCGTCCTTCCTGGACTGGGTGCAGATTACGGTATATCCGCGGATGTCAAACAGGGCAGCCGTGCAGTTCTTCCCTTTTTCTTTCCGTGCCTTTTTGAAGGCCGCCACTATGGATGATTCCGGGTCAAGACTTCCAAAAATGATCTTGCCGAAAGCCTTCCCCGCGCGGGGGTTTTTCTCCATCCACCAGCGTATGGCATTGTCTGTAAGAAGGTCCGCCTTGCTGATCTGCACGAGGGAAGGATTCTCCCTGATTCGCATATCTTCCGGGCTCTGCCCTTCGATGCGGAAGCCTCCGTCCGCCGCCGGCTGCATCGCCGTACCGTAGAACATCGCCTGATTGATAATATCCTCTTCCGGCAGATACAGCACCTCGACATACTCGGTGCCGCCGTTCAGATATGCGAAATGAAGATACCTGCGCGTGCCGAGCGGCGCCACGACTTCCAGGGGCAGAGCCAGTTCCGAGGGTGTCTGCACTTCCGCCAGGAGAGTGTGTACGGAAATGCTCCTGCTCGCCTGGATCTCCCCTGCCGGACTTAGAATTCTGACCGTAAAGTCCTTATCCAGCGCCAGCACATGCTCGACGTTGTCCTTCTTCCATCCCACCGCATCGAGGCAGTCGCCCGCGACTTTCAGGGCGTCTTCCTTAGCGATTGCGGATGTATTGTGCCTTGCGATCCTCTCGTCCGCGAGCTCCCTGAAAGGAGACTCCGGGTAGTCCTTGCGGAACGCCTTCACGCCTTCCGCATCTTCCGGATCCAGCGCAAAGAATAATATGGAATCCCTGAGTCTCAGCACCTTGGGAGCATATACCGACTCCGGATACTTTTTCAAGAACTTCGCCGCAGACTTGAGGCCCGGCTTCTTCAAGGTCTTTGCGTATAGGGATGTTTCGCCCTTAGTCTGGGCGTTCAGGCAGGCCGGAAGAAGCAGCAGCGCCGCCAGCAGCATTGCGCGTACTTTCATAGCTCCGCCTTTATGCGGCCGATGATGTCGGCATACTCCTCGTCGGAGAGATAGGTCTTGCGCGGATTCATCTCGAACGTGCCGCCCCATTCGGGTCCTCCCTCATACTTGGGCACGATGTGCCAGTGGGCGTGCTTGAGGGTGTCGGAATACGCCCCGAAGTTGATCTTGGCGGGATGGAAAGCCTTGTCGATTGCGATGGCGGTACGGCGCACATCCTTCATGAACAGGATGAAATCATCTTCCGGAATCTCGAACTGCTGGCCTATATGGTCCTTGTAGGCAACGACGCAACGGCCCGGATGGGTCTGCTCCTTGAAAAGATAGAGGGTTGAAACTTGCAGATCGGCGATCTTGATCATCAGCGCATCCAGCGCAGCTTTGTTCTCGCAATATAGGCAATTCTGTGGCATAGTAGTGTGTTTTGTTCTCAAAGATAATACTTTTGTTCCCGTTTTCGGCCGGTTTTCGGAACAAACCTGTCAAATTGAAGCATTTGTTCCCGTTTTCGGCCGGTTTTCGGAACAAAGTTTAGAAAAAGCCAGAAAGATGACTCTGAGCCGGCAGGCGAACCGCCGGTCCCGGTCTTTGCGCCAGCAAAGACGCAAGGGACATAAGGCGGCGGGGTACATTAGGGGCAGCGCCCCTAATAAGACAGAGGAAGCTTCGCGCAGCGAAGCGTCTCTCCACCCGCACAAAACGAAAAAGGACCGCCTGGAAAGGCGGCCTTTGAGTGTAGTGCGGGTGGAGAGACTCGAACTCTCACGCCTCTCGGCACCAGATCCTAAGTCTGGCTTGTCTACCATTTCAACACACCCGCAAAAGGGACTGCAAAGTTAACAATTAATTTTGATTCTCGCGTTCTTCCCGCTTCCGGGCCCTGTCGGCCTTGCGCTGCTCGGCGCGGCTGAGGGCGGCCTCGGCCCAGGGGTGATCGTCGAGCCAGGCGGTCTGCTGGGCGTTCAGGGCGGCCAGGGCCTCGTCGGCGGCCGCATCCACGGCAGCGTCTATCTCGTCATTCTCTTCCTGCATCTGCATGGAGAAAAGCACTGAATCCACCTGCTGGAACTCCTCCTTCGACAGGAATTCATCCGAAGGCGCTCCGGTGTAGCTGTTCACCAGTTTCGCCCTTTCCAGACGCCGGTTCTCGATGGCCATCTGCTCCATCGCATTGTGCACGCCGCGGTCGTAGACATTGCGGATGACGTCCAGCAGATTAACCTGCATGGTGTCCAGATCCGCAGTGAACGAAGGCACCCGGCCCTTGCGGTACTTGTTGCGTCCGAGAGAAAAGCGCCACTTGTCCAGATTGCCGTAGATGTCGATGCCGAAACGGAAGGGCAGGAAACTCTCCAGGATCGAGATATTGTAGCGCATGCTGCCGTTGAAGCCCTGGGTGCCGGCCAGCGCGACCTTGTATTTATCCACGCCGAGGATGAAAGGATAGACTTCCACTTTGTTGTCTCCTATCACGGCATCCACGTACAAGTCCTGGATCTGACCGATATTCTTGTCCTTGAACATCAGCAGGCGCGTCACCTTGCGAAGAGACCCCGCGTTCTTGATGAACAGGTCCTCGCCTGCAATGCGCACGAGCCCGTTCACCGAAGGCATTATGAAATTCATGTTGGTGTCGAGCTGGGTGGTCACCGACACGTCGCATCCCAGTTTTCCCTGGAACGACTTGAGCGCAGGCATCATCGCATCCACGGTAGGCAGCATGTGGATGATGTCGTATGCAGGCATCTCCAGCAGATGCATGTCCAGGCCGGCGGAGATGTCCGCCTTGCTCTTGGAAGCATAGAAGGCGTCGAGCTTGATGCGCCCGACATTGCTCTGCACGTCCACGTCCTTCACCTGCAGCACGCGGTCGCGGACATTGATTTCGGCAGTGGCAGGGCGTATCTCCAGCGAGGAGTAGTCCACCCTCTCGGCCTTCAGGCCTATGGAGCCGCGCAGATTCTTCGGCACCACGATGGCCTTCATTTCCGCGGCCGAGGGGTCGTATACCACGTTGCTCAGCGAATCAGCCACGAAATCTCCGGACTCCACATCCACATCGCGATTGGCCGAACCCTGCTGCATGGCCACCAGCAACTCATTGGCATTCAAGCGCCTGGAATGAACGTCGAAATCGAATTTCAAGGGCCCGCGGCCACGGATGAAACGCCTGAACCCGCCCAAGGAGCCGGTCAGGTCGATGTCCGAAGTGCCGCAGTCGATGCTGCAAGTAGCGACCTCGGCGTCATCGTCGTCCAGAGCTATGTCCAGCGCGTTAAGGGTGGTGCGCAGAGGCAGCGAAGGCGATACCAGCGAAGCATTCTCCAGCGACACCAGCCCTCCCGGATGCCAGCGGTTCAGCAGCGCCACGAAAGACGAATCGAGAGAGACTTTAAGGTCCTTGGCAGCGAACTCGTCCACCGGACGCGAAGCCCTGAACTTGATGAGCAGGGAGTCCTTCGGCACGCCGGGATAAACCCTCTGCAGCGAGTCCAGGAAGCGCTTGAAGCGCGGACGCGGCTTGCGCACCCTCTGCATCGCCTCCAGCGACACCAGGGCGTTCTCGGCCTCGACCTTGTTCTCGCCGGCGTACAGTTTTATGAAATCGTCGGTAGTGGAGAAGCTCAGATAAGGCACCATCTTGCCGTTGTTCTCCACCTTCTTCACATCCGCACGGTTGACCATCCCGCGCACTCCGGCCCGGAAGGAATCCGACAGGCTGAAGGCCAGGCTGTCCATGTCCGCATTCAGTTTCAGCGAGCTTTCCGCGGTGGCGAGGGAAATGTCCGGCCGGCGAAGCATGGCGGACAGATTGTTGGAAGGCATCTGCACGGATACCCTGTCCCCGGAGAGATGCGCGCTTATGCGTGTCTTGCGGAAGATGTAATCCTCGAGTTCCTTCAGATGCGCGTTCACGTCGGCGGAGAGGTCCACCGTACCTGCCGCGCTGATATTCAGGTCGGAGGGCAGATACTGCCTTGCCGAATCCAGTATCACGAAGCCGCCGAGCCTGGCCGCAACCGAGGGATCGCGTCCGATGAGATCACGCCCGTCACCGTCCAGGTCGAGCTTGACTCCGTTGCTGCGCAGATGGCAGCGTCCGACTTCCGCCGAAAGATCTCCCGAAGGCGTAAGCCGTGCCGTGGCTCCAAGGTCCAGCATGGCCCGTATCCCCTTGGGAATCCAGGAGATATGCCCCGAAGGGATGTCCAGGGCGGCATCCACCTGCGGATATTCGTCGGGGGAGATATTTCCGTCCGCCTTCACTCCGAGGTTCAGCAGCGCGTCTGCCCGGAAATCACGGGCGGCGGGAGCAAGTTTGCGTCCGTACTTTTCGAGCACGGTGCCCAGCTTGCAGGAGTCTATCTCCGCCGAGGCCTTCACGTAGCTGTGGTCCTCGAACTTGCTGAACAGGCCCTCGGCATGCAGCGGGACGTAGGCGATATCCGCATCCAGATGATCCAGGCCGAGGTCGAAGTGCCTGCGGTGGTTGCGGAAAGATGCGCGTGCGTCCAGCTCGGCGGGCACCTGCAGGCTTCCTAGCGAGGGCGAGAAATAGAGGGCCTCTCCCTTCAGCCCGAGGTCCACAAGATTGGTCCTGGGCGTAGCGATGCGCAGATTCTCCAGCGCGAGGGCCAGGGTATCGGCCGGCAGGCGCCCGTTCATCTGCAGATTGTCCAGTTCCAGCCGGAGGTTCTTCACCTTCGAATCCAGTTTGTCCTTCTTCAGGCGGAGCTTGCCGGAGAGGAAGAACTCGTCGAAAACTATCCTCGCATGCACGGTATCCGCCTGCGAAGTGTATACTATTCGGGGGCGGTCGCATATGCGAATCTTTCCCAGATGCACCCAGGGCAGGCCGAAAGGCTTGCTGACGGTGTCCTTGGGCTCTTCCGATTTCGAGAGTATGTCCAGATTGGAGGCAGTGCCGTCGTAGGCGTGATAATAGACCTGCGGATGTTCCAGATTCAGCGCGTTCACCTTGATTCTGCCGACAAACAGCTTCCAGGGGTTCACCGAAGCGTCCACGCGGCTTGCGGCGAGCAGGGTGTCCTCAACCGCGCCGCGGCCCTCCGAAAGAAGAGGCCCGCGCACTCCCAGCCTGTCGTATGCGGAGAAGAGTCCGTGGGGATAGGTGACCGACAGGGAGTCGATCTCTGCCACCACGAAGGGGAAGGTCCTGAAATGCAGACGGCTGTAGCGCACCTGGCCCTTTTCTACGACCGAAGACAGGATGGAATCCACCTTCGAGCGCATCCAGGAGCTGTTCAGCACTATTTGCAGAACCAGCACGATCACCGCGAACACCGCCGCGATAATCCCCAGTATCTTTGCCAGCCGGACTGCCAGACGTTTCATGACCTAGAACTTCTTGAAGAAATCGTTGCCCTTGTCGTCCACCAGGATGAAGGCTGGGAAGTCCTCGACGGTAATCTTCCAGATGGCTTCCATGCCGAGTTCGGGATATTCCACGCACTCGATGCTGCGGATGCTGCTCTGCGAGAGTACGGCTGCTACTCCGCCTATGGTGCCGAGGTAGAATCCGCCGTGCTTCTTGCAGGCGTCGGTGACCACCTGGGTGCGGTTGCCCTTAGCTATCATCACGAGCGAAGCGCCATTGTCCTGGAATTCATCCACA
>ONFK01000012.1 GCA_900317065.1 uncultured Bacteroidales bacterium | reverse complement strand
CGCCGCAGGACGTTTCCCCGGAGGTTTTTTGAAGAGAGAAAGCAAGCCCTCGGACTATGAGGTGCTCGTCGCCCGCCTGGTGGACCGTCCCATCCGTCCCCTCTGGCCGGCAGATTTCCACAATGAGATTTTTGTATATGTCAATCTGATTTCGGCCGAGAAGGACGTGCAGCCCGATGCTCTTGCAGGGCTCGCCGCATCCTGCGCCCTCGCAACCAGCGATCTCCCCTTTGGAGGCCCTATCTCCGAGGTCCGCGTGAGCCGCATCAACGGGCAGTGGGTAATCAACCCTAACTTCAGCCAGATGGCAGATGCCGACATTGAACTCATGGTAGCCGCTACCGAAGAAAATATCATGATGGTGGAAGGCGAGATGAAGGAAGTGTCCGAGGCAGACATGCTCGAGGCTATCAAGGTCGCCCACGAAGAAATCAAGAAGCATTGCCGCGTGCAGAAGGAACTCATGCACGAACTCGGCACCGACGGCCCCAAGCGCGACTATCCTCACGATGTTGAGGACGAGGGACTCAAGGCCGCAGTGCAGAAGGCCTGCTACGACAAGTGCTACGAGCTTGCCAAGTCCGCCAAACCCAAGAAGGAGCGCGAGGCAGGCTTCAAGGCCATCAAGGAAGAATTCCTCGCAACGATTCCCGAAGAGGAACTCGAGGAGAAGACTCCCATCGTCGAGCGCTACTATCACGAGGTGGAGAAGGAAGCCATGCGCAACCTCATCCTCGACGAAGGCAAGCGCCTCGACGGCCGTGCCTGCAACGAGGTGCGTCCTATCTGGTGCGAGGTCGACTATCTGCCCTGCGCACACGGTTCCGCCATCTTCACCCGCGGTGAGACACAGTCGCTCGCGACCGTCACCCTCGGCACCAAGATGGATATGAAGGAGATGGACGAGGTCCTGATCCAGGAAGACCAGCAGTTCGTGTTGCACTACAACTTCCCTCCTTTCGCTACCGGTGAGGCCAAGCCCATCCGCGCTACCGGACGCCGCGAAATCGGCCATGGCAACCTCGCGATGCGCGCCCTCAAGCCCGTAGTTCCCCTCGCTCCCGAGAATCCCTACGCAGTACGCGTAGTTTCCGATATCCTCGAATCCAACGGTTCGTCTTCCATGGCCTCCGTATGCGGCGGCTGCCTCGCCCTCATGGACGCAGGTGTGAAGATCAAGAAGCCCGTGGCAGGTGTTGCAATGGGCCTCATCACCGACGCTGAACGTCCCAACGACCGCTACGCCATCCTCACCGACATCCTCGGCGACGAGGATCACCTCGGCGACATGGACTTCAAGGTTACCGGCACCAAGGACGGCATCACCGCCACCCAGATGGATATCAAGGTCGACGGCCTCAGCTACGACGTGCTCGCAAAGGCACTCGAGCAGGCACGCCAGGGCCGTATCCACATCATGGGCGAGATGCTCAAGACCATCGCCGAGCCTCGCGCAGACTACAAGCCTTTCGTGCCTCGCATCGAACAGATCCGCATCCCCGCGGAGTTCATCGGCGCAGTGATCGGAAAGGGCGGCGAGACCATCCAGAAGATCCAGAAGGAAACCGGCACCACCATCACCATCGAGGAAGTTCCGCTTCCGGGCGGTGGCACCGAGGGTGTGGTCGACGTGGCCAGCACCGACGGAGAGTCCATGAAGAAGGCTCTCGACTGGATCAAGGGTATCTGCGCAGTTCCCGAAGCCGGGCAGGTTTACCACGGAAAGGTGGTCAGCATCCTCGATTTCGGTGCATTCGTCGAGATTCTTCCCGGCAAGGAAGGCCTGCTCCATGTGAGCGAGATCGCCTGGACCAAGACCGAGAAGGTGGAAGACGTGCTGAGCGTTGGCCAGGAGGTAGATGTCAAGTTGCTTGAGATCGATGCCAAGACCGGCAAGATGCGCCTCTCCATGCGTGCCCTCACCGAAAAGCCCGAGGGTTACGTGGAGCCGAAGCCTTCGCGCGGACCCCGCCGCGAAGGTGGCGACCGCAAGGACGACCGCCGCGGTGGTGACCGTGGAGAACGCCGCGAGCGCCGTGAAGGTGGAGATCGTCGCGAGCGTGGAAATGACCGTGGCGAGCGCCGCAACTTCAAGCCCCGCCGTGAGCAGGCTCCCGCTCCAGAAGCCGACGACTACAAGGAGCCGGTAGAGGAGATTTACTAGTTTTTTAGAGTGTTTTTGTGCATGCTGTCCCTGTTTTTGGGACAGCATGCACATTTTTGCTATCTTTACACGCTTTAAGTTTTGTACGGATGAAAATAAATCTATTTATGGCAATGACTCTGCTGAGCATGCTTTTCGGCTGTTCGCCGGTAAAGAATATCGATGTGGAAACCTTTGCGAAGGCTGTCGCCGGCGGTTCGCGCATCCTGGATGTGCGTACCCCGGCCGAATTTGAGGAAGGGTATATCCCCGGAGCCGTGAATGTGGATTGGAACGGGGAGAAATTCGAATCTGAGGTAGACGCCGCATTCGATACCGCGGAACCCCTTTATATATATTGCAGGAGCGGGCGCCGCAGTGCCGCCGCGGCCAAAACCCTGTCGAAAGCCGGGTATGAGGTGTTCAATCTTATAGGAGGTTACGAAGCCTGGTCTGCGGCCGGGCAGCGGGTGGATCTGGATGCGAAATATGCCGCGAGTCTGATTCCGGCGGGCAGCGAGGTCCCGGATTTCCTGTTGAAAGATCTGGACGGCAACTGGGTGACGATGGGGGACTTCCGTGGCAAGGAGGTGGTGCTCGTGTTCTGGGCGTCATGGTGCCCGGACTGCCGTGCCGAGGTGCCCGACATCAAGACCATGCGCCAGGCATCGGATCCCGCGGAAGTCGAGTTCGTGTCGGTGTCGTTCGACAGGGATATCGAAACCCTGCGCAGTTTCGTGGCGGAAAACGATCTTCCCGGGGTGCAGCTTTTCGATCCTGCCGGAAAGAAGGACTCGAAAGTCGCCGAAGCCTTCGGAGTTAAGTGGATACCCTCGCTCTACCTGATCGATGCTGACGGAAAGGTTGTGGTCTCTACGGTCATGGCCTGGAAGATCGCCGCAGCGCTTGGCGGGAATGCGCCCTCCTCCGGAAAGAGTGATATTACCTTATCCTGACCTTCTTCTCCCAGAGGTCGGCCATTCTTCTGTGGCCGGCGGGGGTGGGGTGGATTCCGTCCCAAATCCAGTAGCCGGTTCGCGGCTGACGGCGGACCAGGCCCTCGAACAACTCGTCGTAGGGGATGCAGACTGCGTCGAACTCCTTGCAGAGATCCCTTACGATCGTTGCCATCTGCCCTGCCGCGGGCTTGAGTTCTTCTTTGGTGGTAAAGGGCGTGCCAAGGGCAAGGACTACGTCCGGATTCTGCTCCCGCGTCCGGGTGAGAAGGCTGCGGTAGAGTTCCTTCCAGGCCTGGGGTTCGAAGTTTTTGGCGTCGTTGATTCCCACCAGCACCGAGAGGATGTCCGGGTTCAGGTCCAGCACGTCTTCCTGCCAGCGTGCGGCAAGATCCGAGAGTTTGTGCCCGCTGAAACCGCGGTTGAAGAATTCGTTCCCGGCTTTTGGCCTGCGGCTCTGGATGTCGGACGCTACCAGCATCATATAGCTGTGCCCGTAAATATGGTTGAGGTCGGTGTGGCTGCGCTGGGCAGACGTAGGCTTGAAATTGTAGATGCAGCCCCAGTTGCCGTCGGTGATGGAATCGCCTATGAAAACCACTCGCTTGCCTGCGTGCGCAGAGCTGCAGCTGATGACGGCAAGAATGATGGAAATACAGATAGTCCTGAACATGAATCCAAAGATAGCAAATCCCTGAGAATTTATGGATTGACTTTTGCAGTAAAAAGGCCTGGAACATTAACTGTTTATTGCCATGTTGACTATTTGCTTACTTCTGTTGCTCTACTCGATGCTGAAGAAACCGGTCGATTCACTGGTGGCAAAAGTAAAGGATGCGAAGTGGGAGCGCCCGGTCCGAACGGCCTGGAGCAAGATTCTGGAGTTTTCGAAGAAAGGCGGCCGTGAAGCCACCCGTATCGTACTCCGTTTTTACTATGCCCTCACCGACGGCAATCTTTCGGCGACCGAGAAGGCCCTTGTCTATGCCGGCATCATCTACATTGTCGTGCCTCACGATCTCCTGCCCAAAAAGACTCTCGGGCTGCTAGGTCTGGTGGACGACACCGCCGTTGCAGCATGGGTCTACAAGAAGATTCAGAAGAACATGACTCCGGCCATCGAGCAAAAAGTGCAGGACACCCTCAATTCCTGGTTCGGTTACGATATCAAAGTCGAATAGGCGCAGTGCCAAATTGACGCTTTTTCTGTCAGTTTGACACATTTTTGCATCTGGTTCACACTTTGTATTTATTCAGTTGTCCCGCAAGGGATGCGGCAAGATGGCCGGACGGCCGGAAACCGCAACGATTAAAGTTTTTGAATTATGTTACCTGTACGTAGAAATGCTGATAGCTGGTTGCCGGACATTTTCAATGACTTCTTCGACAACAGCTGGATGGAAAGAGCCAATTACACTGCACCTGCCATCAACGTCATAGAAAACGAAAAAGAATACGAAGTGGAACTTGCCGCTCCTGGCCTCGCCAAGGAAGACTTCCAGATTCACATCGACGGCGAGGGCAACCTCCAGATCGCGATGGAAAAGAAGAACGAGCAGAAGGAAGGCCACAAGCACGGCCGCTACCTGCGCCGCGAATTCTCCTACGAGAAATACGCTCAGACGCTGCTTCTGCCGGATGATGTCGATCAGGAAAAGATCGAAGCCAAGATGGAGAACGGAGTGCTGAACATCCATCTCCCCAAGCGCGAGAAAGTGCAGCAGGAGGAAAAGGTGAAACAAATCACTATCGGATAATCTGTTGATTATTTAGAAAGTGCCATGAAGGAGATTCTTTCATGGCACTTTTTTTATCCGTCAGAAAAACATCGCTACGCCGGCCATGCTTACCAGCACACCGATCACTTCCTTCAGTTTTATCTTCTGTTTGTAGAGGATCGCGTAGGGAACCAGGATCAGCACCGGGGAGAGGGCCATGAGGGTGGAGGCTATCCCGGCATCGGTGTATCTCACCGCCATAAGGGAGAAAGAAACGCCGAGCACCGGACCGAACAGCGTTACCACAAGGGCGTACATCAGGCCCTTTTTATCCCGTGTCGCGGCTTTCAGGGCGGGGAGTTCCTTGCGGACCGCCATCAGTGTCAGGAAACCGGCGCTGCCGAACAGGGCCCGTATCATTGTAGATGCGAAGGGCAGCATGCTGTCCATTGCCTCCGGGGCGTCGGCAGGCACGATGGCTGCATAGTGGCTCATGCCGACCTTGCTGAGCACCAGGCCCACGCCCTGCCCGAGGCCGGCTCCGATTCCGAGAAGAACCCCTTTGAGCGGGAGCGACAGTTTTACATGCCCGCCGTCGCCACGTACCAGAATGGAGATGGCGATACCGCTGAGGGTGACGGCCATTGCCAGCCAGGCTTTGGCGGACAGCCTTTCGCCGAGTATGATCCAGCCGGCCAGGGCGGCGAAGAGAGGAGAAAGCGTCATGAACAGCTGGCCGAAACGCGCGCCTATGACCAGATAGCTGTTGAACAGGCACCAGTCGCCGAACACGTATCCGACCAATGCGGAGAGCGCAAGCCAGAACCATACCTTGCCGTCGGCATACACAGGATAGGGATGTCCGATGGTGAGCCAAAGCAGTATGGCCAGAAACACGAGGGCGATCGTAAGCCTGAGCGAGTTTACGGACATCGTGCCGATCCTGTGGCTGGCCTTGTCGGCGCAGATGGCGGTAATCGTCCAGAAAACGGCTACTATCAGAGAGAGGATTTCTCCAAGATGATTCATGGCAATACACTGATTTTTCGGGTGCAAATATAATCAAATACTGCTATCTTTGCATCCCCTATGGAAATAGCGCTCCACGGACATTACGGATACAGGCGTCTGGCCGTCTCATCCATCCCCAGCATCCTCATGATGGTGGTCGGGAGCATATACAGTGTAGTGGACGGATTGTTCGTGTCCAACCTCGTAGGGACATCCGCATTCGCGGCCCTGAACATTATCTGGCCGGCGGTGATGATAGTAGGCGCGCTGGGGCTGATGATAGGCACCGGCGGTTCCGCGCTGGTTTCGCAGATAATGGGGCAGGGAGACTACGACAGGGCGAACCGGGTGTTCAGCACCCTGGTTTTTTCCACCCTCGGGCTCGCTTTCCTGTTCATGGTGCCTATGCTGCTCCTGATGGAACCTCTGGCCCGTTTGCTCGGGGCGGAGGGAGAGCTGTTGCATCTCTGCGTAGTGTATGGCAGCATCTGCACGATAGGCCTGCCCGGCTTTATGCTGCAGATGTGTTTCCAGTCCTTCTACATGACAGCGGAAAAGCCGCAGCTGGGCACGGCGATGTCGCTTGTGTGCGGAGTTACCAACATGGCGCTTGACGCCCTATTCATAGCGGTGTTCGACTGGGGACTCGCAGGTGCCGCGGCCGCATCCATGGTCGCCTGCTTTGTCGGGGGATTCTACCCTCTGTTCTATTTCTCGAGGCGCCACAATCTGAGCTCTCTCAGGATATTGAGGGCTCCGTTTGACAGGCAGTCTCTGCTCAAGGCAAGCAGCAACGGCCTCTCGGAATATGTGGGGAACATCTCCTTCAACGTCCTTGCCATCTGCTACAACCTGCAGCTGCTGCGGATGATGGGGGAGAACGGAGTGGCGGCGTATTCTGTCCTGCTTTATTACGGATACATTTTCGCGGCGGTATTCTTCGGCTTCAACATTACCGTTACGCCGGTCATCGGTTTCAACTACGGTGCCGGCAACAAGGCGGAACTAAAGAGCCTGCTACGGCATTCCATCGTCCTTCTGCTGGTTCTCGGGGCGTTGATGATGGTGGTGTCCGAACTGTCCGCAGGGCCCGCGGCGCGCCTGTTCGTAGGATACGACGCCGAACAGGCTTCCCTTACCAAGCATGCGATACGCCTTTACATGATAAGCTTTTTCATGGCCGGAATCAACTTGTTCACTTCCGCCTGGTTCACCGGGCTCGGAAACGGGAAGGTGTCGGCTGTGGTCTCCTTCGTGCGGAATCTGGTGCTGGAACTCGGATTCGTGTTCCTTCTGCCCGCCCTGATAGGTGCGGACGGCATTTGGCTTGCGGTGGATGCCGCGGACTTCTGCTGCCTCGTGCTCTGCGTGTCGCTGATACTCGGATACAGGAAAAAGTATGGATATTGAAATTGAAAGACAATGAATGGATTTTGGACTGTCTTGATGCTGGTGGCTTCGAATGTTTTCATGACATTCGCCTGGTACGGCCATCTTAAACTGAGTGAGATGAAGATTTCAACGGGTTGGCCGCTGATACTTGTCATCCTGTTCTCGTGGGGAATTGCATTCTTCGAATACTGCCTCACCGTGCCTGCGAACCGCATAGGCTTCTCTGGCAACGGCGGCCCGTTCAACCTTATGCAGCTCAAGGTGATACAGGAAGCGATTTCACTCACCGTATTCACGCTGATAGTGATGTTCGTCTTCAAGGGACAGGCCATTCAGTGGAACCATATCGCCGCCTTCGCCTGCCTCATCCTGGCGGTCTTCTTCGCCTTTCTCAAATAGACTGGAAAATGGCCTGCAGGTCCTCGATTCCCAGGGCCTGCTCGACCGTGAATCCGCCGTTACGGGTGCGTCTTAATGAATGAAGGAAGGCGCCGCTGCCAAGGGCTTCGCCGAGGTCGCGTGCAAGTGCGCGGATGTATGTCCCCTTCGAGCAGTCTACCAGTATCTCTGCCTGCGGCAGCCCCTCCGGTACCTCCGCAACATTAATTCTATTGCTTGGATGCAGCCGCCGGTCGTCATTCCCATCCTCGCCGGAAAAAGGCTCGGATGGAAAAGTGTCTGCCAAGGCCGTGTATGACAGCAGTTCCAGCCCGTAGATATTGATTCGGCTGGCCTGCAACACCCCCAAATCTTCCACCGGCAGCCCTGCCTTATAGCGCTTGCGCGCAATCTCATAAACGCGCACCCCATCCACCGATTTCGCACTGAAAAGCGGTGCCACCTGATCCTGCTCGCCTATGAAGGACGGCAGCACCTTTCGCAACGACTCTTCCGACACGCCCTCGAGAGGAAACAACTGATCCACCTCCTTCTCCCGGTCATACGATGCCGTGGTCGCCCCGAAGGTGACACCGGCGATATACTGCTTCTGCGCCTTCTGGAACGACTCGGCGAGTTTCGTGGCCTTGCCTATGCACACGAGCAGCACCCCGGTCGCGAGGGGATCCAGCGTACCGGCATGCCCGACCTTCAGGTTCTTTTTGCGGAAGTGCTTGACAGCCATCCACTTCACTTTGCGGATCACGTCCGCCGAAGTCCAGCGGTAGGGCTTGTCCACCACCACCACGATTCCTTCGGGATAATCTTCGATGGAATGGCTCAGAACCATTCCGCGCTGCAGGGTAAGGTAACTCATTTGGCTGAAATCTCCATCCGCCCGTGCCATGCGTCGTTCGCGCGGTAGTGCGGGGCATATTCACATTCTATGGTTGCGACAGGCGCCTGGAACGAGCCGGCACGCGTGACGTAGAACTCTTCGCTGACGGAAGACTTTTCTTCGGGATATACCTCGTACCAGCATTCGATACGGTCGGAGAGCACGTTGCGGTAGTATCCCCAGCGGTAGCCCGAAAGCTGGTTCACGGGCGTGAGACCTGCACCGAAGGGGATGGTGACCTTTACGAAACTGCGGTTCTCTTCGTTGGTGATGTCAAAGCTGAGTTTGACGCGGTCGCCGATCTGCATGACTTCGGGCACTGCACTGCGGGAGATGCTCATCCCGTTGCCGGACGCGCGGATGGCGTCGAAAGGCAGGGTGTATTCGGCCTTGAGCGCGAGGACCTTAGTCTGCAGCACGCTCTCCGGCCCGGAGAGCACTGCGCCGATGGCTTCGATGTAGCCGGGATCCTGCTTCCACTCCTGGGTCTCCTTCTGAATCATTATCCACAGGCGGATGCCGTCCGAAATCTCGGAATGGCCGAATTTGTCCATTATCCCGATCAGCGCACAGTGGGCGTCGAGTTCGGTCTCGAGCAGGCCGCGCCAAGGCATCACAGCATTGGGATAGTAGACGCCTCCGCTCTTGTGCGGCTGTGCGTATTCGACGAGCGACGCTACGTCGGCCTCGAGCGACTTGCGCAGTTTCGACTTCGTTCCCAGTTTGACGCCAAGTTTGGAGGCCAGTTCAGGCCCGCCTTCCGCGGAGAGGAAGTTGTCGAGGGTCTGCACCCGGCGGGCCTTGGCGGCAATCCATCCGTTCAGCCCGCGGGCCTTGGAAGGCACCAGATATGCGCGGACGGCCTTTCGCCAGTCGGCATCCGTCTTCTCATTGAAAGCTACCTCAGGGAAGAGGCTGCGGGTATGCAGATACTGCTCCATCAAGAGCCCGCGATACCACCATCCGTTCTTGTTTTTCTCGAATTGACGGGCATCGATATACTTCACCGCGGCGGCCTCGTCGACTATCTCCAGACCGTGGAGCAATCTCAGCACCACGGCGGTTACGAGCGAAGACGAAGACATCCCCGCGAACCAGCCGAAACCTCCGTCGGAGTTCCTGCAGGCAAGGAGTTTCTTGATGGTCTCTTCCCTGTTGAATTCCGGCTCGATTCCAAGTTCGCGGCAGAGGCTCCAGGCATAGAGGGCGCGGGCGAGGGAGATGGCATTGTCGCAGCCGGGTTCAAGTTCGGAAGGCAGTGCCTCCTGAATCATCTTCCGTATGGAAATTTCCTGAAGCTCGGGGAGGCGTCCGTCCACGTTTTCGAACATGGCCCTGAGTTCGGCCTCGAGCGCCGCCTTGTCTGCACCTGCGAGCAGCACCGCCGAATGGGCTTCGGTCAAGGTCTGAACGGGCTTCTTCACGGGCATGGAGACGAACACGGCGTCGGAGCCGAATGTGCCGTTATCCGGACGGAACACCGCCTTGATGCCGAGATTCTCAACACCGGGGGCCTCAAGTACGAAATCCTGACTTGCATAGCCTTTTGCCGCTATGCTGACCTGCGAAGTGGCGGTCGAAATGAGTTTGGCCGTCTTTGAATCGGCGCCTTCCATCAACTGGACGGTCAGGGTGCCCTTGATGTCTTTCGAGAGGGCGCTGCTGAGCGCGATACGGGCCAGATACTTGTCGCCTTCGTAGAGGAACTGCGGCTCCACCAGACTGATCTTGACGGGGATGGTCACGACCATCTCGCGGCGCAGGGTTTCGTTGCGCATCTGCTTGTCGTGAGCGAAGATCTGCACGTAGTACGTGGAGAGTTTGTCGGCGTTGGTGAATTTGAACTGCACTCGTCCGTCGGCGTCGCTGCGCAGGAAGGGCTCCCAGGCGATGGTGTTCGCGAAGTTCTCGCGTACGGGAACGTCGATGTCGTCGCTTCCCGAATCGTTTGCGAGCTGGAAGGGGATGGCTTCTTCTTCAACCGCCATTTCCTCGGCCATGGGTGCAGCGGCATCGGCCGTCGCCATCATCACCATGTTGGAGGATGCCTTGCTCATCATCCTCGCCCCTCCGAATCCGCGGACCATTATCCTGCGGCTGCTCTCGTCGGTTCCCGTCATGCTGTTGACGGAAATCGAGGGTCCCGGAACGGGGATGGCGCGGATGTGGCTCCAGTTGTTGGCCTGATATCTCTCAGTGCTCTTGTCGAAAATGCTTGCGGCAAGTTCTGCGTTGGCCAGGGTCTTGATTTCAAATGTGTATTCGCTTGCAGGTGCGGTGGTGTCGAGGAATCGGGTGAATTCCAGAGGAAGGTCCCAGCGGTGGTCGGTCTTGCGGAGATGGCAGGAATAACGGTAGACACTCTTGTCCTGAAAGTAGAGTACGCTTATCTCCATAACTTCGGGGTCCCCGTCCTTCATGGAATATTTCACGGTCGTACAGGCGGGGCCGCCGGCGGGCTTGAACTGCTCGATGCGCTTCCATAGCAGGCGGTTGTCGTTTCCGTGTGCCTCCACCAGCATCCAGACCGGCTTGCTGCCGGCTACGGCCTTCAGCTCGAGATTTCCGTCTTCGTTCTTCTCGTCGAAGAAGTACTCTGTGCGGACGACGGGGGTGCGCAGGGGATAGATGTTGATCCCCTTGTTCCATTCCATCGTTTCGCCGGTGGAGTCTATCACCTTGACATTGACTTGATACCAGTCGTATCCGGTGGCGGTGCTGTCGGGTTTGAATGTTATCTCGAACCTGTCGTCGGAATCGAGCGCCAGTTTCCCGGACGCCCACTGTTCGCCGTTGTGCCTTACAGTGTAACGGATATCCGCTCCGCTGAGGGAATGCCCGGAATATGCATAGATCCTGCCTCCGGTGCGGATTTCATCCACGGGGCGCTCGAAGGAGCCGTCCTTGTCGAATACGAGGTCGAAAGTGGGGAGGACGAAATCGTCCACCCTTACAGAGTTCGCCCCTATGACTCTGTCCTTGTATTTGAGGCGGATTCCGTAGCGGCCGTTGCGCTCGCTTCTCTTGAGCGTGAAGTCTCCTGCCACGCTGCCGAACTCATTCGTGGTCAACTGTTTGACCTCCACGGTCTTGCCCGAAGGGTCGCTTAATTCGACGCTGACCTTGACGCCTGCGCCGGCAATTTTCAGACTGTATCTGCCGTTATAGACGACGGCCTTGAAGTGAAGGGTTTCTTCGGGCTTGTATGCACCTCTGTCGGTAATGAGTACGGCGTTGAACTTCTGCGGATCGTCGTCTTCAGGATAGCTCCTGTAGGAGTAGATATGCACCGGCCGGGACGCCCTTTGCCGGCCGTCGTTGCAGCGTACGCGTATGCTGTAGGACGAACGTTTGTCCGCAAGTTTCGGCATGAAGGACTCCGGGAGAGCGGTGTATCCGTCCAGGACCAGGTTGGTGCTTTCGACGACCTTGTCATCCTTGAGGAGTTCCGCGCTTACCTTCTTGAGGGGCTCGCCGCTGATGAAATCCGTCGCCCATACCCCGTAGCCGGAGGCATTCCTGCGGACGGAGGCCGAAATAGTATACTTCTGATAGTCAACGGTATCTTCGATGTCTCCGTAGAAGCATTTCACCTGATACGTGCCGTCCGGCAGGTCGGGCAGGTCTATCATTAGCTTGTCTTCCACGTGATAGCTCCTGACGGGGTTGGTAAGATACTTCTCGTATACTTTTTTATTGTCCTGGAAGACATTCACGCTGACTGCTTCCAGATTGACGAGTGTGACGGTCAGTTTGCCGTCCAGGACTTGGGCGCTCACCGACTTGCTCTCAAGCGATTCCAGGATGTCGCCCGCCCTCGTGAGGCAGTCGGCTATCTTCTTCTCCTCGCCTTTGAACGCTGCGCGCTGCGAGTTGAGGGACTTGCAGGCGTCGCGCAATGCCAGGAACTCGGCAGACTTGCCGATGATCCTGCCGTTGTCGTAATCGTGGAGTTCGTTGTACCTGAGTTCCAGCAGTTCCTGCTCCGCCATCAGCCCTGCGGCCTTTCCTTTCCATTTTGCCTCAAACGCCCCGAGACTCTTCTTCAGGTCCGTACCGTTCCTGTCGATGGCTTTGAATTCCGCAAAGGCGGAAAGGGGGTACTTGGTAAACTCCTTTACCAGCACGTCGGCGTCCCCCACGCTCCAGAGGCAATACTCGTAATCGTTTGCCAGATATGCGGGGATTACGCTACCGCACGGCAGTCCGTTTATCCTCCAGTCCCTGGTGTAGAATTCCGGGTTGCGGCCGGCCTTCAGTTTCGCTTCGTTATCTTTTATGAATGCCTTTTTCTCACTGTCCGTCTGCCCGTAGTAATTGCTTTTGAGGAAAAACAATGCGACGGGCTCTCCGAAATCCGCAATGTCCTTGTCGCGGGCCGCAGTTTCGGCGTCCCTGAGCTTCCAGTTGCCGGAAATGCGCACCTGGGCGAGGCGCGACGTTGCGTCGTAGTAGTCCCATGCAAGATGCTTCGCCTTCGCTTCGGCCTTGATCTTTTCCAGGACCGAGGCCTGCGTCTTGGGTTTGTCGGCAGCTTCGGCGGCGTAATACTCCTTCCAGAGAGCGACCAGTGTGTGGTCGTCTTTATCTTTCGGGGTGGAGGATGAACTTAAAATCATAGCGGCCATAAGAGTCAGCGTTATTGTCCTGAGGAGTTTCATGCTTCTGTGTTTTTGTTGAACAAAGGCAGGGCTTCGGCAACCACGAAGGTGCTTCCGCCAATGTATATCAAGGGCTTTGGCAAGTCTTGTGCCAAAGAGAGAGCCTGCCGTACGGCGCCCTGGACTGAGCCTTCCGGCCCCTGAGTTCCGTCGGTACCGTAGCCGGCCCCGATCTGGCAGTTCAGGTCCGGCCGCAGCTGCTTCAGCCTTTGCAGCAGTTCTTCTGCCGGCATCGCCCTCTGGTTGTCCGGTGCGGCAAGGATATAGCGGGCTGCATCCGGCATGAGCGGGGCAATCCCGGAGAGGTCCTTGTCCGCCATTATTCCATATACTATGACAATGCTGCGGCCTTCCTCATGCAACTTTTTCAGGCGCCCGAAATTCTCCTTCAGCGCCGGGGGATTGTGGCCGATGTCGCAGATGACTTCCGGTTTTGTGCAGATGCGCTGCCACCTTCCCCACAGCCCGGTCCTTTTTCCGGCTTCTGCGATTGCCCCTTCTGAAACTTCCACCTGGCGCATTTTCGGCCTTTTTTGCCCCAGGTACTCCGAAGTTTCCAGGATTGCAATGGCCACCAGCACTGTATGAAGATTGAGGTCCTGGCAGGGGCCGGTCAGGTCCATCTTCGCAAGGAGACCTTCCTCTCCGTCAAAGGCCGGCACGTCAGATGCGAATACCAGCGGGGCGCCTTCCGCCGCAGCGGCCTTCTCGAAAACCGGAGCGGTTTCCGCATCGCGGACGCCTGCTACGGCAGGCACTCCGGGCTTGAAAATACCGGCTTTCTCGGAAGCGATTTCCGCACGGGTGGATCCCAGCAACGCGCAGTGGTCCAGGCCTATGGATGTGACCACCGACAACACCGGGGTAATGATGTTTGTGCTGTCCAGGCGGCCGCCCAGACCGACTTCTATCACCGCTGCGTCGACGCCGCGGCGTGCGAACCACCAGAAGGCCATGCCAGTGGTGATTTCGAAGAAGGACAGTCCGTCGAAGTCCTTTTCATACATGTTCAGGAACTCCCAGACTTCTTCCCGGGTAATCATTTCGAATCCGCCGTCGGATATAATCTTTATCCTTTCGCGGAAATCCAGCAGATGGGGCGAGGTGTACAGCCCGACTGCGGCGGCCTGATGCATGCGGACGGGCAATGCCGGGACCGGGCTCCCCTTGTGGGACACGGCACGGCCCTTTGCCCGTCGCGGATGGCCCCCGTCGAGGCCGCCGCATCCGGTGGCCAATGCCGAGGCGAGCATGCTGCAGACGCTGCCTTTGCCGTTGGTGCCCGCGACGTGAATGCAAGGATACTCCTTCCACGGATCTCCGAGCAGGGCGCTGAAACGCTCCATGCCGGAAAGCCCGGGCTTGTAGGCATCGCCTGTGAATCCTACTTTCTGCACCGACTGAAAACGCGAATACAACGCGTTCAGGCGCTCATTATAAAGATCAATATCAAAATCTGGTTGCATCTGAATTCAAAAATAGTTATTTTTGAGGGATTTTGACAAAAATAGATGGAAATTAACTCGCCAGTGCTTTTTTCTCCATTCGTCATCGACGGAATACGCGAGAATGTAACCCCCGCGCAGATACTGGGCGGAGTGAGTGCATATCCGGCGGAGAGCACGTCTGCGGAGGAACTCCCGCCTATGGTGGACGAAACTCCGGATGTAGACCCTGCTCCGGCCCGCCTGGATTCCCGCAAAGTGGAAAAATACCTGACAGCCGTCCTGAAGTCGGAGCATCAGGTGCCCATGGCTTTCGCAGGTCCGTATACCCGCGGAAAGATAGCGGGCGCCCTGATCGACTGCATCTGGAAACTGGGGCATTTCCGCATCGGGGACCTGTCTCTGGATATAAAATGGAACTGGAACAACCTGCAGGTCGGGAACATGGCGGGATTCTATCGTTCCGTAGAGGCGGTCGGAGACATGCTGGACGCCCTGAACATCCAGCTGACGGACTATTCCTGCCGTCGCAGCGAAGACAATTGCTCGCTGGAGGTCGACGCCGACATACGCCATACGGCCGACGAAGAAGACCTGATCGAAAACTTTACCCCGCCTGTACTGGGAACGGTTCAGGCCGTTAAAAACACATC
>ONFK01000194.1 GCA_900317065.1 uncultured Bacteroidales bacterium | reverse complement strand
GCGCCGAAGAAGCGCTTGGGCTTCTGGAGGGCGTTGGCGTCGACACCGCCGGTCAGGACCTTTCCGGATGCAGGCTGCACGGTATTGTATGCACGTGCGAGGCGGGTGATGGAATCGAGCAGGATGACCACGTCGTGCCCGCACTCGACCAGGCGGCGGGCCTTCTCAAGCACCATATTGGCCACTTTGACATGGCGTTCTGCAGGCTCATCGAAAGTAGAAGCAACCACTTCTGCCTTGACGCTGCGCTGCATGTCCGTAACTTCCTCCGGACGCTCATCGATGAGGAGTACGATCTCGTACACTTCGGGGTGATTGTCGGCGATGGCGTTGGCTATGCTCTTGAGCAGCATTGTCTTACCTGTCTTCGGCTGGGCTACGATAAGTCCACGCTGGCCCTTTCCTATAGGAGAGAAAAGATCCACGATGCGGCAGGACACGTCGTTCATGTGACCATGGCCGAGAAGGTTGAATTTCTTGTCCGGGAAGAGGGGAGTGAGGAAATCGAAAGGTACACGGTCGCGGATGAACTGGGGAGTGCGTCCGTTGACATATTTCACGCGTACGAGGGGGAAGTATTTGTCGCCTTCGCGGGGAGGACGGATTTCGCCGGTGACGGTGTCGCCGTTCTTCAGGCCGTTCTGCTTGATCTGCTGCTGGGCGACGTAGATGTCGTCGGGGGAGTTAAGGTAATTGTAGTCGGAAGAGCGCAGGAAACCGTAGCCGTCGGGCATGACCTCGAGCACGCCGGTTGCCTCGACGGTCCCTTCGTATTCGGGGAGCTTCGGCTTGGAAGGCTGCTGGTTCTGCTGGGCCTGGGGATTCTTCTGCACGTGCGGTTTGAGATAATCGGCACGGGCCTGATCCAGGCTCTCCTTGGCCATTTCGCGGACTAAATCCTTTTTAGGGGCAGCCGGAGCGGCTTCTTCCGCAGCGGCAGGG
Organism: uncultured Bacteroidales bacterium; assembly: GCA_900317065.1. GTDB lineage: Bacteria > Bacteroidota > Bacteroidia > Bacteroidales > UBA932 > Cryptobacteroides. Next base: position 2,860 of record ONFK01000194.1, on the reverse strand, counting down.
GCGGGAACTGGTGCAGGAGCCTGTGCCGGTGCTGCTTCCGCAGGAGCTTCGGCCGGGGCGCTCTTGGGCTTGCGGCCGCGCTTCTTGGGAGCCGGCTTCTCAGCCTGGACCGGTTTTTCGGCAGGCGAAGCTTTTTCCGCCTTGGCATTTGCCGCTTCTACTGCGGGCTTTTCGGCCTGGACCGGTTTTTCGGCAGGCTTTTCTGTCGCATTGGCCTCCGCTTTGGCCGGCGCCGCTTCCTTCTTGGGAGCGGATGCATCCTTGCGGGGACGTCCGCGTTTGGGTTTGGCTTTTTCCTTATCAGGCAGCAGAGATGCGGCCGTAGCCTGCGCATCCAGGATGGCAAAGGCAAGGTCGGCATCCTCCAGATTCTTGATTTTCTTGATGCTGAATTGATTTGCAATGGTCTCGAGCTGCTCTCTACTCATCTTGTTGAGCTCGAAAAGTGTGTGTGGCATATATGAAATTTTAAAAAGCGCCCCGCGAGAGGAGATGCTTTGATTGATGTGCAAATATAAGAAGAATAAGCGATAACTGCAAATTAAATCAGTTGTCCCAGAAACTGCTGCTTTTCTTGAAACGGAGCAGGTCGGCAAGCGCCGCCGCATTGGCCTGGATGCGGAAACTGTAGGACTGCCATGTGCCGGTCGGAACCCAGGAAACCGAAATGTTGAAGCAGTGCATGTCATAGGTGGCGCTGAGCTGCGTGGAGGTCATCTGCTTTGCCTGGAAATCGTAGCCGGAAGATGCGTTGATGTTCATCTTGGGCGTAAGCTTGATGTTGCCGTTCACTCGCAGTGTCTGGGTAATGTTGTTCTTGACTGCAAGGGAATTCAGCTTGCTGTCGAAGGACCAGCTCCGGTTGCAGCTGAAAGTGTAGCTGAAGTTGACTGACCAGGGCACGTTCGGATTGGTATAATACAGCCAGCCCCCAGGGATGTATTCACCGGTGTATGGATGGGTGTATATTCTCCTGTAGTAGTTGGCCGGGCTGTCGGAGCCGCCGCCTTCCTTGCTTCCGTCGTTGCCTTTCATGGCGCCCTTGCCGGAAAGCGAATAGGAAAGGGAGAGGGAAGCGTTCGTGAAACGGGCGAGTCCCTGCTTCATGTTGACGGCCCACTCGTTGTACTTGCGGCCCTTGGAATCCACGGCATACGGATCGAAGTTCGCACTTGCGCTGACGCTCACCTTGCCGAACAGCGAAGTGGACATCGACATGCTGATGGTGTTTAACTTCAGGGAGTCTGCAAGGAAATTGTATCCACTGCGGATGTTGAGCTGGTCTATGAGCTTGACCTTCTTGGAACCGGTGCCGGTTGTGTCCGCAAAGTCGCGGACCTTCGCCTCGAGGTTGTTGCCTATCGAGAAAGACGCTGTGGCGGAACGGCCGCTTCCCGGAGGAGAATACAGTTGACCGCTGTAAATATTGTATTCGTAGGTCTTTATCTCGTTGCTGGAATCGGTATAGGTAAGAGTCCTGTAGCCGTTTGCATAGGTGGCGAGATCCGGGCTCAGCGACATCGAAAGCGACGGAGAGACCACATGACGGATCGCCTGCACCCTGTGATACTTGCCGAAATTGTACATTCCATACAGACGGGTGCTCGCAGAAATCGATCCGGAATATGTCTGGGTGATTCCGAGGTGCGAAAACGCCTTGGACTTCTCGGTCACGACCTTGTCAAGTTCCTCATCGTAACGGGCCTCCGTCGTCCGGAAGAACCAGTTCATCCCATAGCTCACGGAAGGGGAGAGAGTTATGTACTTGAAGAGGCTGAAGCTCGGAAGGCCTATGCTGAAATTGTGCGTCATGCCGTTCTGGAACCTGTCGAAGAAGCCGTCCTCCATGAACTCGGAGGCCTTGAAATTGATCTTGTTCTGCAGCGAGGTGTTGTACGACAGCGAGAACTTCTCGTACACCTTCTCCTTTCCGACACGGTTCTTCCGCTTGAAAGGATAGAACGTCGCGACGGAGAATGTCAGATTCGGCAGAGTGAAAGCGTAGGAACTGTCCCTCGAGTTCTGCGAGTGCAGGGCGTTGAGAGAGAGGGTCGCCTTGCCCCCGAAGCTCTTGGAGAAGGAGATTGAAGACGAGGCCTGGTTCTGAAGGGCTTCATTCACCGAGTGTGAGTTGTAACGGCTGTTGCTCGGGCTGGAGAAATTGACGGAAGCGCTGAACGTGGTGCCGGGGTGAGCCTTCGAATCCTGCGAATGAGACCAGCGGACACCGAAATTCGTGCTCCGGTTATAATCGGCGCTGCCTTTTTCCCCTGTCCTGTCGTCGGAATAGGTGAGGGAGAAGTTGCCGTTGAACCTGTAATTGACCTTGTATCTGGAATTAAGGTCGATGGCCCAGGATCCGAGGGTGTAGTAGTCTCCGGTGGCGGACAGATCGAAATAGTCGCCGAAAACGAAATACATGCCCAGATCCCTCATGTAAAAACCTCGGGCGGTTTCCTCTCCGAAGGTCGGGAAAAGAATGCCGGTAGCCCTCTTGGGCCTCTTCGGAACGAAGCCGAAAGGAAGCACCAGAGGATATACCTTGACGTCCTCGATGACCACATAGGCGGGGCCGAAGACTATCTTCTGGCTGGGCTCCGTCACCACTTTGGCAGCGGTGAGCTGTAGGTAGTAGTGCGGCTCCTCGTGGTCGCATACGGTGTACTTTCCGTTAGTGATGTTGATGGACTTGTCCGGCATCATCTTGATGTCGCGGCCGTGGAGGATGCCGTCATCTTCATTGGTGACCATATTCTTGATGCGGGCCTTGCGCGTATTGAAATTGTAGCGCAGCTCCTCCATATTATATACCTTTCCTCCTTCCGACATTACTGGCCGCCCTTTCCAGTCGGCAAGCAGG
>ONFK01000026.1 GCA_900317065.1 uncultured Bacteroidales bacterium | reverse complement strand
GGCCCGGGAACGTATTCACCGCGCCATGGCTGATGCGCGATTACTAGCGAATCCAGCTTCACGGAGTCGGGTTGCAGACTCCGATCCGAACTGAGACGGCTTTTCGAGATTCGCTCCCTGTCGCCAGGTGGCTTCCCTCTGTGGCCGCCATTGTAACACGTGTGTCGCCCCGGACGTAAGGGCCGTGCTGATTTGACGTCATCCCCCCCTTCCTCTCACCTTGCGGTGGCAGTCCCTTCAGAGTCCCCACCATTGCGTGCTGGTAACTGAAGGCAAGGGTTGCGCTCGTTATGGCACTTGAGCCGACACCTCACGGCACGAGCTGACGACAACCATGCAGCACCTCGACAGGCGCCCCGAAGGGCCTTCACATCTCTGACCTGCCGTTCGAGCCCGGGTAAGGTTCCTCGCGTATCATCGAATTAAACCACATGTTCCTCCGCTTGTGCGGGCCCCCGTCAATTCCTTTGAGTTTCATTCTTGCGAACGTACTCCCCAGGTGGATAACTTATCGCTTTCGCTTGGCCACCGACTGTCTATCGCCGACGGTTAGTTATCATCGTTTACTGCGTGGACTACCAGGGTATCTAATCCTGTTTGATCCCCACGCTTTCGTGCCTCAGCGTCAGTCCCGGATTCGTGAGATGCCTTCGCAATCGGTGTTCTGGGCAATATCTATGCATTTCACCGCTACACTGCCCATTCCTCCCACGGCATCCGGACTCCAGAAAAGCAGTATCAAAGGCAGTTCCGCAGTTGAGCTGCGGCATTTCACCCCTGACTTACTCCTCCGCCTACGCACCCTTTAAACCCAATAAATCCGGATAACGCTTGCATCCTCCGTATTACCGCGGCTGCTGGCACGGAGTTAGCCGATGCTTATTCGACGAGTACTCTCATCGGGCCTCACGAGACCCTTATTGCTCCCCGTCAAAAGCAGTTTACGACCCATAGGGCCTTATTCCTGCACGCGGCATGGCTGGTTCAGGCTTCCGCCCATTGACCAATATTCCTCACTGCTGCCTCCCGTAGGAGTCTGGACCGTGTCTCAGTTCCAGTGTGGGGGACCTTCCTCTCAGAACCCCTAGACATCGTCGCCTCGGTGGGCCGTTACCCCGCCGACTAGCTAATGTCACGCGAGCCAATCCGTATCCAATGAATCTTTCAAACAAAGGCCATGCAGCCTCTGTTGTTATGGGGTATTATAAGACGTTTCCATCTCCTATCCCCCAGATACGGGCATGTTGCTCACGCGTTACGCACCCTTCCGCCGGTCGCCGACATTGTATTGCTACAACTCGCTGCCCCTCGACTTGCATGTGTTAAGCCTGCCGCTAGCGTTCATCCTGAGCCAGGATCAAACTCTTCTTTGTATATTCTATATCTCAGCTTGATTCCGGCACTCTTTTCAATCTCTTGAATTGACGCTCTCGATCTATTTTGTTCTCGGTACTTGCTTGTACTTGTTCTTCCAGTATTTTCAATGAACTGCGTTCATGAAAATGGCCTTCAACCCCCTGCGCCCCCTGAAGGGGGACTTTTGCCGCTCCGCGGCCGCAACGTTGTTGCGCTGCTTCGCAGGAGCTGCCGGCATTCAACCATTATCAATGAACTGACCGTTTTTCCGAAACGGGCTGCAAAGATACGCACTTTTTTGATACCTCCAAACTTTTTTTTCATTTTTTTTAACTATTTTCGTGCTCAATGAAAAAAACAAAGGTTTCACTCGGGAGCATCTTCGCCGTCTTCGCAAAGATAGGCGCCTTCACCATCGGCGGCGGATACGCGATGATTCCCCTGATTGAAGCGGAGATGCGCAAGCGCGAGTGGATTTCGGAAGAGGACATGCCGGATATCATTGTCCTTGCGCAGAGCGCTCCCGGCATTCTCGCAGTCAACATGGCCATCTATTCCGGATACAGGCTGCGGGGCATGAAAGGCGCCGTCGCGGCCAGCCTCGGGGCAGTCCTCCCCTCTTTCGTGATAATCCTGCTCATCGCCATGCTCTTCACGGGCATCAAGGACAATCCGACGGTGATGAGCATCTTCCGCGGCATCCGGCCGGTGGCCGTAGGGCTGATCCTCGCAGCTTCGCTCGTGGCCGTAGCCTTCCTCAAGATTTCCCCCATATATATCATATTGGTTACCATAGTGGCCGGGGCGGCCGTCAGCATGGCGAAGGAGGCGCGGCAGCGGAAATGATTTATCTGCAACTGTTCGCCACCTTCTTCGTAATCGGGCTCTTCACTTTCGGAGGAGGCGCCGCCATGCTGTCGCTGATACAGACGCAGGTGGTGACAAAGTTCGCATGGCTTACGGAAGGGCAGTTCACGGACATCGTGGCCATCTCGCAGTGCACGCCGGGGCCCATCGGGGTCAACTGCGCGACATACACCGGCTACGAAGTGGCCGGGATAGCGGGCTCCGCCGTGGCTACTTTCGCGCTGGTACTGCCATCCTTCATCATCTTCTACGGCATCATCTCCATATACAACAAATATCACCGGACCTCCCTTTTCGGCGACATCATGTCCGGCCTGAGGCCCGCGGTGGCAGGCCTGATCGGCGCGGCGGCCCTCATCCTCATGTTCCGGCTTTCGATGGACGGATGCCTGCCGAGGATGGAGATAATCGAGGAGAACTTCGGCGACTGGAGTTCCTGGGTAATCCTGGGAGTGTCCTTCGTTGCATCTTATTTCTTCAAAGTCAACCCCATCCTGCTCATATTGGCAGGAGGGATCGCAGGATTAATAATTTATCAGATATGAGAAAAACGATCATCGCAGCAGTCTGCCTGATTCTGGGAGCATCCCTCCAGGCGAAAAAGGCAGAGACAAAACTGAACATCATCCCTGAACCGCAGAGCGTTAGCGTAAACAAAGGCAGCTTCAAGATCAAGGGAGCGAACTTCAACTACGATTCGTTCCTCGATGCTGCAAGCGTTGCCGCAATCGCCAAACTGGCGGACGACATCAACTTCGCCAGCGGCAAGACCTCCAGCGTCGCCGTTGCGACCGGGGTGAACTCCGGCACGCCCCTCGAAGCCATGAAAGGCATATATTTCCTGAAGGATGCGACGCTTGACAAGGAAGAATACAGAATTGAAATCGTGAGCAATGCCGCAAAGATCACGGCATCCGGCAAAAATGGTTTCCTCTATGCCCTGAGCACCTTCAAGCAGTTGCTTCCCGTCGAAATCTTCAGCGGAAAGCCCGCTTACGGAGCCAAGTGGAGCATCCCCTGCTGCACCATTCAGGACAAGCCCCGTTTCCCCTACAGGGGCATCCACCTCGACTGCGCCCGCCACTTCTTCGGCGTAGAGGCAGTCAAGCGCTTCCTGGATGTCTGCGCGGCATACAAGATCAACCGCTTCCATTGGCATCTGACCGAAGACCAGGGCTGGAGGGTAGAGATAAAGAAGTATCCCGAACTCACCGAAACCGGGGCTTTCCGCGCAGGCACCCAGACCACCAAGGACAGGGACAAGCACGACGGCAAGCGCTATGGCGGATACTACACCCAGGAGCAGATCCGGGAGATCGTGGAATATGCGGACAACCTCGGAATTACGGTCATCCCCGAAATAGACCTCCCCGGACACATGCTGGCCGCTCTGGCTTCCTACCCCTGGCTCGGATGCACCGGAGGCCCTTACCAGGTCTGGACGAGATGGGGAGTTTCCGACCAGGTTCTCTGCGTTGGAAAGGAGAGCACCTTTGAGTTTATCTTCAACGTCCTGGACGAGATATGCGAACTCTTCCCCTCCGAATACATCCATATAGGAGGAGATGAGTGCCCCAAGAAGGAATGGGAGAAGTGCCCTGCGTGCCAGGCGAAGATTGCCGAACTAGGCCTCAAGGACGGCGACGGCGCGACCAAGGAACAGCGGTTGCAGAACTATGTGACTGGACGCGTGCAGGACTACCTTGCAGGCAAGGGCCGCAAGATTATCGGATGGGATGAGATTCTGGAGGGTGACTTGGGGGAAGGCGCCACAGTAATGTCCTGGAGAGGGACGAAGGGCGGCATCCAGGCTTCCAAAATGGGATTCGATGTCATCATGAGTCCTACGACCTACTGCTACTTCGACTACAAGCAGGGGGCTACTGAAGAAGATTTGAAAGTGGGTGCGGCTTATCCTCCCAAGAAGTCTTATGACGCCAGGAACCTTTATGGTTTCGAGCCTTACGATGAGATTGATGCCGAGGCGACAAAGCACATTCTTGGCGTGCAGGGCAATGTGTGGACGGAGTGGATACGCAACGAATACGAACTCTACTACATGCTGATCCCACGCCTGCAAGCTTTGAGCGAAGTGCAATGGACCGAGCCAGGAAAGCGCAGTTACGAGAACTTCACCCGCAAGATGGAAGGTCTCCACTTCAAGATCATGGACGCCCTCGGATATAACTACCGTCCAGGCCTGTAGGCCGGTTACGGCAAATAAAACCGAACGCCTCTCGATATCTCATCGGGAGGCGTTCGCAATTCTAACCTAAAATTTAACCTATGAAAAAACTATTCGATTGATTTATTGCGAATATCGTGCCAATTGTGCTCGTACACAAAAATTATTCTGCTTTTATACTAACGATTTTTACCTGACTGACAGGACGGTCGCGGCGGTCGGTCTCAACAGCGGCAATTTTGTCTATGACATCAAGGCCCTCGATAGTCTCGCCGAACACAGTGTACTGGCCATCCAACTGAGCGCAGGTCTGCTCATTCTGCACGATGTAGAACTGGGAGCCGGAGGATTCTTTCATGGGGTTGGCCGCATCGCCGCGGCGCGCTGCTGCGAGAGCGCCTTTCTTGTGGCGATACTGAGGAAGGATTTCGGCAGGAACCGTGTATCCGGGGCCGCCGGTGCCGAAGCGGTCGGCATTGGCAGGGTCCTTGGTAAGAGGGTCGCCGCCCTGGATCATAAAGCCGTTGATTACGCGATGGAAGAGCAGTCCGTCATAGAAGCCGGAAAGCGCCAGTTTCGCGAAATTGGCCTTGTGCAGAGGGGTATCCTTGTAGAGTTTGATCTTGATGACACCGTAATTGGTAACAATGTCGAAAATTGGCTCTTCGGCCAGGTCTGAAAGTTTCTTTTCCACTTTGATTGAATCTTGTTTTGCCTGTTCTACAGCAACTGCTTCCTGTTCAGCCTGTGCCTGGGCTTCAGCAGCTGCCTTTTTCTTGTTTCCGCATGCGGATGCCACCAGTGCCAGCACTGCGACGCCGATGGCGAGGATGAGATACTTTTTCATAATATCAATAAGCATTTATTGCCTTTGTAATACGTTGTTCTACATCAGGAAGTGCATACAGTCCGTCAGAATTCTCGGTGAGGCCGTTCAGGCGAACCTGGTATGCTAAAGGAGGATTGGTAAAAGACAGTACGCTTTCGTTGCGGAGCTGCTCTGCCGAAGCATATACCAGCCAGATATCCGCATATTCCTTTCCGTCTTTGCCGGTGAACTTTTCGATCACGACCTTCGAACCGATTGGAATATGCTTCTCTATCGTTCCTTCCAATTCGTAAGGTTCGGCCTCAAGGGATGCAAGAACGCTGCCGATATTCGAGTCGTGCCCGCAAAGAAAACTGAATACGCGATTTTCATTCCGAATTTCGGAAAGGATGGTTAGCAACAGGGGATGCGCCACATTTATAGCAACGGACGGCATGGTAAACAATGCATCTACATACCACTCCACGACAGAGGCAATATCAGTCCAGTCATCGATAGTCAGCGTCTGGCCGAAAGCAGCCTTGCGCCCATCGGGCTCTTCGTAATACTGAAGCACCAGGGCGTCCGAGATGGAACAGGCCATCTTGAGCCCTCCATTCATATAAGGTTCTGCATTCAGGCGGTATCCTACAGACGCTGGGAACTGGGAAAAAGATGCCGTGTCGGGATAAGCGGGTGAGCCGCTGATGCTGATTACCTTTTCTATAAGGGCATACTGTTTCGCCACATGAGCGTTGAGATCTCCCATTAAACTATCCAACTCATTTTGAGCCCGCTGCTCGAATTCAGGGGAAATTTTCGTTATCTGCGGATGGAACACAGGGTCCATAGTGTCGTACTGCACATTCATCTCCACCTTAGGGTCCTTCCCGGGGAGAAGCGCGTCAGCAAAAAACCTCGCTGTTGCCTGGCAGCGCTGCATGGCATTGGCGTAGAAACGGAATGCATACGGGTCCTTTCCATAGCCGGACAGCATACCGTTTTCGTCCATCCACTGCTTGAAGAAAGAGCCCATCAGGGTTTCCAGCCTCTCTCCTTTAGGGGTCAAGGTCGCAGCCTCGCCTTCCCATGCGAACCACTTATAATCTGAATCAGTAAGTCTTGTGAGGACAGAACCTTTGACCACCAGCGGAGTGCGTATGTTATGCCTGCTGAGGATGACTACCTTGTCCATCTTGTATCTTTTTGAGAAGCCGTCTGGGCGGGAGAGCCATTCTTTACGCTGCGTAGAAGAATGCGTTCCGACCAGTATGCCAGTACGTGAATTCAGATATTCTTTGACGGCAGACCATTCATAATAAGGGCCGTCGACAGGTGTGAGCTTGCCAAGGCGGGATTCTTCACCGTTGAGAAGGACTTTTACCAGGCATCCGACACCTCTTTTACTTCTTCCCCGCTTTGGGGTATAGAAAATGAACTGAATATTTGCAGCTTTGGGCGAACGAAAAGATTGGAAATAGTTTTTCAGGTCATCGGCAGATGTCGGGAAATAGCCAAAGTCATCAATATCCATTATCATCAGGAGGGTGAGCAGCACATGATCGTGCCCGAAGCGCAGATCTGCTCCCCTGCTATTTCCGGCAAGCCGGCCATCCGCCTTGGCGATGATATCGTCCACTATCGAACAGCATGAAGTCCGGTAAGGGAAATACTCATAGAAACGGCCATAATTGTCTGCTTCCCATAGCGCAGCAAACTCCTCGTCCGTCAGCAGGTCATCTACGTAAACCCTTTCTTCTTCGGGGACACTCTGCATGCCGGAAACAAACATATAATAGTAGAAAAGTGCCTCATAAGGTTTCGTATCCCCAACGCCAGACACAGGGTCCTTGAACAAACGGGAAAAGATTTGACTGCAGTCAGGAGCTTTCCGCATCCAGAATTCTTCCATACTCTCCGGGTAAGGAAAGGAGAATTCCGGGCCCTCGTATCTGAAGGGATTCCTGCCTTGATTGGGCCTTGTAGCCTGTATGTCCAGAATGCCCTGATGTCCATATACTTTTGTTCCAGGCGCCTCGCGGGCTATGCTTGCACAACAGGAAGCCATACTTAAAATGGAGCGCACAGAAGCAGAAGAGCAGGCATCCACCTTGCTTCCTTTGACGAATACGGACGGGAAAGATTTTACCATATTGGCAGCTATCCACCTATGCTGCTCCCAACCGAGCGGAGTAAGATCTCCGACTTTGTATTGTGCCAGTTCCCAGAATTTTTCCAATTCGGAAAGAAGCCGAACTCCACGATCTGTAAGATTACCCGCAGCGGCACCTTTACGTAGCATATCAAGAGGCACAGTATATGCCTTGGCCGTATAGGCATATCTGGAGCCATGACGGGCATATTGACTGATATATACCGGTTCAAAACCTTCAGGAGCAGGAGTTAGAGCCTTTGGTGACATATCATACAGGCAATCTTCTCCTTTGAATGATTGTGATAGGAGAGGCAAGATAGCCGACGTCAAGGCAATCAGTAGAAGAAGCAGCTTTTTATAATTCATCGGTACAAGTTTTCTCAGACGTGGATAATACTGTTTGAAGAGTGCATCGACATTCATTATTTGACAAATATAGTTATTTTTGCATATCCTAATACCCCTTCTTATGAGAAGAGCCGACATTATAACAGTTTTTGGCAAATGAACCTCAAATCCCTCGCAAAAGATACGGCCATCTATGGCCTCAGCAGCATTGTGGGCAGATTCCTCAACTATCTGCTCGTGCCGGTGTATACACGCGTGATCATGGCGGAGAGCGGGGGGTACGGAATCGTCACCAACCTATATGCCTACACCGCTCTGCTGCTGGCCCTCCTCACCTTCGGCATGGAAACCACCCTCTTCCGTTTCTGCAACAAGGACGGAGAGGATGAGAAACTGGTATACAGCACCATACTGAGAATGGTCGGCGGAGTGGCGGTACTGTTCTTCGCTCTGGTGATGCTTTTCCTTCAGCCTATCGCCGGTGCCATGGGATACGCCGAGCACCCGGAATACATAGGATGTATGGCAGCGATCGTGGCCCTGGATGCCTTCCAGGCCATAATGTTCAGCCGTCTGCGGCAGCAGAAACGGCCGGTCAAGTTCATGATGCTGAAGTTCGCATTCATCATCCCCAACATCCTCCTCAACCTCTTCATCTTCCTGGTGCTGCCAAAGATGGGAGCGGCGCATCCGGAACTTATGGAAATCTTCGTCAAGTACAACTATGGCGTGGGGCTGGTATTCTTTGCCAATCTGCTCTGCACTGGCCTGGTGACCTTCGGCTTCGCCAAAGAAATGAAAGGGATCACCTACGGGTTCGACGGAAGCCTGGCGAAGCGCCTGCTCACATATAGCTGGCCGCTGCTGATCTTGAGCCTGGTGGGCGTGTTCAACCAGGTGGCAGACAAGATACTATATCCTCTGGTAGACAAGAGCCCTAAGGGGATGGTGCAGCTTGGAATCTACGGAGCCTGCGTGAAGATCGCCATGATAATGGCGCTGCTGACCCAGGCCTTCCGCTATGCCTACGAGCCCATAGTCTTCAGCGGCAGCCGAGACAAGAACAGCCCCGAAACCCTGGCGGACGGAATGAAATACTTCGTCATCTTCACCTTGCTTGCATTCCTCGCCGTAGTGATCTATCTGCCTCTTATCCAGCTGATTATAGGCGGCGATTACCGCGCCGGAATGGCGGTGGTGCCGATAGTTATGATGGCAGAGATCTTTATGGGCATCTACTTCAATCTGTCGTTCTGGTACAAGCTCAGCGACCAGACCCTGTGGGGTGCGGTGATGAGTGCAATCGGCGCATTGGTGATGGTGGCGGTGAACATCCTCGGAATCCCCCGCTTGGGCTATATGGCCTGCGCCTGGGGAGGCTTTGCCGGCTACGCGACCGCAATGCTCCTCAGCTACTTCATCGGCCAGAAGAAATATCCCATCAAATATGATATGCGCATGATCCTGGGCTTCTTTGCCTTCGCGATGATCATATTCGCTGGATATACCGCATTGGGACGCACGGAACTTGGCCAATGGCCGATGATGGCCATAGGCACCGTGCTGCTCCTTGCATACTGCGTGGCAGTTTGGAAATTGGTCATCCGGCGCTGATACCACCCAGGCACCCAAATAATTGAATCTCAATAACTTCCTGAAAACAAATCGCCGTTTTGAGCCGATTTGTTTTCAGTATTCAGTTATGACTCAGCGACTTAGCTGCCCGACGCAAAAGTGCGCTGCAACAAAAAAGCCGGCCCCGGAGGGTCGGCTGATTTATTGGAACGGATCCCGGCCGGGCCGGGAATGACAACGCAAATCAGTCGTTCAGATTGAACTTCTTGAACACGACTACCTTTGCATCCTTGTCGACAGCGGCGATAGCTTCCTTTACGGTCTGCTTGCCGTCGCCCATCTGATACTCCTGAGCTTCGAGGGTGTTCTCCTTGAAGAACTTGGCGAGACGTCCCTTGGCGATGTTCTCGATCATCTGTGCAGGAAGGTTTGCAGCCTTCTCGGCGCTGACGGTCTTGATGATCTCGCGAGCCTGTGCGGCCTGTTCGGGAGTGATCCATCCCTTGGCGGTGTTGCTCTCGATATGATCCTCGGAGTCGACGTGTGCGGGGTTGATACCAGCCTTCTTGAGGGCGGCGTCAACGGCCTTCTGCACCTGCTCTTCCTTGGTCTTCTCGACAGCGACCTTGTACTCGGTATCGATAACCTCCTGAGGGCAGTCAGCCTCGGAAATTGCAACGGGGCTCATGGAAGCGACCTGCATCACGACGCCCTTTGCGAGCTCTGCGGGAACTTCCTTGTTGAAACCTACGAGTGCACCGAGCTTGCCGGTAAGGGTGTGGATGTACTGAGCCACGAAGGGAGCCTCTACGGGAGCGTAGTAAGCGATGACGGTCTTCTCGCCGGATTTGCCGGTCTGGACCTCGATGGCCTTCTGCACGGTGTTGCCGTCGGGCATCACGCAAGCGAGGAGAGCCTCGGTGTCGGCAGGGAACTGGGCGATAGCCACATCTGCGATAGCGTCGGCAAGAGCCTGGAAGTCGGCATTGCGGGATACGAAATCGGTTTCGCAACCAACGCAGACAAGGATACCCTTGCCACCCTGGATGCGTGCCTTGACGGCACCTTCGGAGGTCTCGCGGTCTGCACGCTTGGCAGCTACGAGCTTGCCTTTCTCACGGATGATGTCGGCAGCCTTCTGGAAATCGCCTTCAGCCTCTTCGAGGGCCTTCTTGCAATCCATCATGCCTGCGGAGGTCATCTTGCGTAACTTCATTACGTCTGCTGCAGTAATGTTTGCCATAACTTCTTTGGTTTACTTGGATTCAACTTCTTCAGCGGGCTCGGCTGCGGGAGCTTCTTCTGCCTTGGGGGCTTCAGCCTCTGCGGGAGCAGCCTCTTCGGCCTTCTTCGCGCGGCGGCTGCGGAGAGTCTTCTCTGCCTTGGGAGCCTCTTCTGCGGGAGCAGCTTCAACTTCCTTGTCCTTCTCGAGCTTGCGCTCTTCGAGGCCTTCCTGGATAGCGGTGCAAAGTGCGGTGAGAACGCATTCTACGCTCTTTGCGGCATCGTCGTTTGCCGGAATCACATAATCAACGGGAGTGGGATCGCAGCAAGTATCAACCATTGCGAATACCGGGATATTCAGACGATTGGCTTCCTTGACGGCGTTGGCCTCTTTCTGGATGTCGACCACGAACAGAGCGGCGGGAAGGCGGCTCATGTCGCGGATGCTGCCGAGGTTCTTCTCGAGCTTTGCGCGCTGGCGGTCGATCTGGAGACGCTCGCGTTTTGCGAGTTTATCGAATGTTCCATCCTCTTTCATCTTGTCGATGGTGCTCATCTTCTTGACAGCCTTGCGGATGGTGGGGAAGTTGGTAAGCATACCGCCTGCCCAGCGCTCAGTCACTGAGGGCATGCCGACGGATGCGGCCTTCTCGGATACGATATCCTTGGCCTGTTTCTTGGTGGCGACGAAGAGAATCTTACGGCCTGATTTGGCAAGAATCTTCATCTCCTCTGCCGCCTCGTCTATCTTGACGACAGTCTTGTGCAGGTCGATGATGTGGATCCCGTTTTTCTGGTCGAAGATGTACGGAGCCATTTTAGGATTCCACTTGCGGGCGAGATGTCCGAAATGAACACCTGCATCAAGCAATTCTTGGAAATTTGTACGTGACATTGTTTGTTTCTTGTTAATTGTTTTTCCCGCTGCGCGGGTCTCTTTTCTTCAAGGACAGGGTAGCGGCCTTGCCGGACCCCGGCCTTTTCCGCAGTGCTGCAACTATCCTGTGAAGGGTTTAAACAGCAACTGTGCGAAAGTAAAACAGCGTAAGTAAATTAACGCTTGCTGAACTGGAAGCGGCGACGTGCTCCGGGCTGACCGGGTTTCTTGCGCTCTACCTCGCGAGCATCGCGGGTGAGGAAACCTGCTGCCTTGAGAGCCGGACGATATGCTTCCTTGTCAATCTCACAGAGGGCGCGTGCAACACCGAGACGGATGGCCTCAGCCTGACCTTTGGTACCGCCACCAACGACGGAAACCTTGACGTCAAACTTACCTTCGGTTCCGGTAACTGCAAACGGCTGGTTCACAATGTAACGCAGATCCTCCTGAGGGAAGAAGTTCTCTACAGGACGATCGTTGATGGTCACATTGCCTGCACCTGCTGCAAGATATAC
>ONFK01000156.1 GCA_900317065.1 uncultured Bacteroidales bacterium | reverse complement strand
ATGATGTATGCACCGATGCGGTTGATGGAAGCATCGAAGTAGTCGAGGCCGACGTGTGCGCGATGCAGACCGTCTGCACGGACAAGCTCCTTGAAGAAGTCGAGGGTCATGTCGTTCATGATGGTCACGTGGTCGGAATCCCAGCGGACGGGACGGCTGACGTGGAGCATCAGTTCGGGAACATAGAGCAGCAGCGAGGAAACCTTGTCCGCAACGTTCTCGGTGGGCTCGTAGTGGCCGGTGTCGAGGGTGTAGATGACCTTGCGGGATGCGCAGTAGCCCTCGAAGAAATCCATGGAGCCTACAGTATAGCTCTCGAGACCGATACCGAAGAGTTTGGCCTCGACGCAGCTCTTCATGCCGGGAAGATCTTCCTTGAGAATCTCGTCGAGCGATTCGGTGAGGATCTCGCGGTACTTCTTGCGGTTGACCGTGAAGTCCTTCTGTCCGTCATGCACCCAGATATTCATGATACAAGGGTCGTTCTGGGCCTTGCCCATCGCGTCTGCGATCTTGCGGCAGCGCTTGGTATGCTCGATCCAGAATTCGCGGATGCCCTTGTCGGGGTTGGAAAGGCTGAGGTCCCCGCTCTTGGGATGTCCGAAGGAAGTCGAGTTGAAGTCGAGTTTGAAGTTGTTGGCCTTGGCCCAGTCGATCCAGCTCTGGAAATGTTCGACGCCGACTTCGTCGCGGTCGACGAACTTGCCGCCGAAATCGCCGTAAATCTCGTGGAGATTGACACGATGGTTACCTGCAAGCAGGGTCTTGACGAACTCGAGGTCGGCACGGACCTCGTCGATGTTGCGGGCGCGTCCGGGATAATTGCCGGTGGTCTGGATACCTCCGGAGAGGCCGTCCTTGCTCTCGAAACCGATGACGTCGTCGGTCTGCCAGCAATGAAGGGAGATCTGCTGTTTCTCAAGCTGTTCGATTGCCTTGTCGGTATCTACACCGAGGGCGGCATAGCGCTCTTTCGCATTAGCATAGGCGCTGAAGATGTTTGCTTCTTTCATATTATTCTAGAATGTTTTGACTTTGAATTCTCTGGAAATGATTTCGCGCATCTGCCAGCGGTCCTTGACGATGCCTGCGGCCTTGGCCTGAAGCATCAGGTTGCCGATGGCGGTTGCTTCGGTAGGACCGGCTACGACCTTCACTCCGGTAGCGGCCGCTGTCAGACGGCTCATGGTATCGTTTGCAGATCCACCGCCGATCACGTGCAGGGTGTCGATGGTGAAGGATGCCTGGGCGCGGAGGATCTCCAGCACCTCGTGGTACTTCGCGGCGAGGCTGCAGTAGATGCAGCGTATCATCTCCGCATCGTTCTCCGGAACGCTCTTGCCGGCCTTGCGCAGAAGTTCGCAGATGGCGGTGGGCATGTCGGAAGGATTCGCGAGGGTGGGGTCGTCGGGATCGATGGTCCCGGTAAATCCGGCTGCGGCGCCGGCCATGGCCTCGATTTCGGGATAGGTGTATGTACGGCCTTCCTTCGCCCAGGACTTGCGGCTCTGCTCCAGCAGCCACATTCCGGTGATGTTCTTGAGGAAACGCGTGGTGCCCTCGATACCGCCCTCGTTCGTGAAATTGAGGCGGCAGGTCTCATCGGAAATGAGGGGCTTGGGGGATTCGATACCCATCAGGCTCCAGGTGCCGCTGCTGAGATATGCGAAATGGGGATTTGCGGCAGGAACCGCGGCAATTGCAGATGCTGTATCGTGGCCCGCCACCGCAATGACAGGAACCTGGCCGATGCCTGTCTCCTGAGCGATCTCCTTCTTCAGAACTCCAACTTTTGTCCCCGGCTGCACGATAGGCGGCAGGATATCGGGGTTGATGCCGAGCCGCTCCAGGAAAGGCTTCTCGAACTGACGGGTGTTCTGGTTCATCATTCCCGAAGTGGAAGCGTCGGTATATTCGCAGACCATATTCCCGGTCAGCAGGTATGAAAGCAGATCCGGCATGAACAGTATCTTGTCGGCGGACAGCAGGGGGTCGTAGCCGGCTTTCTTCTGTGCATAGAGCTGGAAGATGGTGTTGAAATTCATTATCTGAATGCCGGTCACCCCATACAGTTCCTCGCGAGGGATGATGTTGAATACCTCCTCGGGAATGCCCTCGGTGTAAGGGTCCCTGTACGCCCTCGGCCACTCCAGAAGGGATCCGTCGGCACCTATCGCACCGAAATCGACGCCCCAGGTGTCTATACCGATGGACTCAATCTTGTACCCAAGTTCGGCCGCTCTCTTGAGACCGGCCTTGAGATGAGCGAAAAGTTCGTCAGTGTTCCAATGGAAACGGCCGCACTTCTCCTGCACGCCGTTGGGGAAACGATGTATCTCCTCCATCGAGAATTTACCATCCTCGAAACCGCCTACGATCGCACGGCCGCTGGTGGCGCCGAGATCGAAAGCAAGAAATTTGTGATCTGTGTTCATAATGTATTATTATGTAGTTTTCAAAGGTATCTATTCCAAATTGTTTTTTAACTTTGCAGTGCGACAACAAAACTTTGAGAAATGACCTCAATTCACTTAAAATACCTTGCCGTTAACCCCGTCGACCTCGAATGGGGGCTTGCGGTGAATTCCGTAGGCAGGCAGGATATTGAAGCTGGGAGCCCGTATCCCCCCGCCAACCACCCCACAAGATACCTGTTTTCTCCCGACAGGGGACGCGTGCTGAACGAATACCAGCTGCTTTACATCACCAGCGGGCGAGGCACCTTCTCCTGCGACACTCTGGGCAGGGACCGCAAACTTCAGGTAAATGCCGGTTCGATGATAATCCTTTTCCCGGGAGAATGGCACAACTACAGGCCCGACGAGGAAACAGGCTGGACGGAATACTGGATAGGATTCAAGGGCTCGCAGGCGGACACCCTCGTCGCCAACGGCTTCTTCAGCAAGAACAGGCCGGTGCTCGAAGTGTCGTTCCACGAAGACATTCTCGACACGTATTCGAGGGCCATCAGCATAGCGGAAACGCAGAAATCCGGTTTCCAGCAGGCCCTGTCCGGCATCGTGAGCTCGCTGTTGGGCTCAGCCTACTATCACAGCAGGAACCGGAGCTTCATGCTTTCCAATACCGACCGCATGATAGCCAAAGCCAAGATGCTCGTTTCCGAGCAGCTTTACACCATAGACCCTAAGGATCTCGCCGACCAGCTGTTCATCAGCTATTCGTCCTTCCGCAGGACATTCAAGGAATACACCGGTTTCTCGCCGGCAAAATACATCCTGAACCTCAAGATAGACCAGGCGAAGGAACTGCTCACAAACAGCTCCGCGGAAATCAAGGAAATCGCTTACAAACTGGGCTTCGAGAACACGGACTACTTCTTTACGGTGTTCAAGCGGATCACGGACCAGACTCCTCTGGCCTACAGGAACGAAACCCAGGGGAAGAAGTGGTAGACATCAAATCATCCTATGGAAACGAAGAAGTGTTCATCCTGCCATCAAGAGAAACCCATCTCTGATTTTTACCCACAGCGCAGCCACAAATATGGGGTAATGAGCATGTGTAAGGAGTGCTTCAACAGGTTCTGTATGGAAAGATGGAAGCAAAGGAAGATAAAATACATCAAACAATTAGGTGGCAAATGCCAGTCATGCGGTCTGGAATTGACAGACAACAATTATTGTGTATTTGATTTTCATCACAAAGACCCTCAGGAAAAGGAATATGTGTGGACCAAACTAAGACTGCTCTCTGATTCTCGGATTCAAGAAGAACTGTCCAAGTGCAAGTTGCTTTGTGCAAATTGCCACAGAATGATCCACCACAGTCAGTAGTCCCTGTGAGATTCGAACTCACGACTTACGGTTTAGAAGACCGTTACTCTATCCAACTGAGTTAAGGGACCAGTCTCGGCCGGATTCCGGCCGCAAAAGTTTGCAAATATACTAATTTTTCTTGGATGCATTGCCATTCTTCAGAATGACGATGCGCATTATGTAAGACCAGACTCCGAGAACAATCACCAGCACTGCATGCAATTCGTGGCAGAGCGTGGCGAACAGGAGCCCTATTTCTTCGGTAGTGCCATAGAGGCCCATCAGCGAGACCTTGAGCAGATAATGATATGCGCCTATCCCGCCCGGAACCGGCACGAGGGAAGCCACGTTGCCCAGCGATGCCACGAAAAGTCCGTCGGCAAGCAGGGCTCCCGAAAGCTGGGGGATGGATTTCAGCACGAAGTAACTCATCAGCATGTACATCACCCAGATCATAACCGAATAGACAAGAAAGAGTATTTTGTTCTTGATAAGGGCGAAAGTCCTGAATCCTATCAGGAAACCCTCCAGCATGTCATTGAGCTTGCCGAAGAACCTGCTGCGGTCCCGCAGTTTGCGCACCAGCACTATCGCGATTACGGCCAGCGCCAGTATTGCGCCCAGCCCCCAGAGGATGATCGCATGCGATTTCAGGGGGTGCCATATATTGTCGACGAAGAATCCCCCGAAACGCCCCCAGGCGAAAACCAGCGAAATGACGAACATCAGCACGATTGCAAGGATGTCCCAGGCCCGTTCCATGATAACGGTGCCGAACACCGTCTCGTAAGGGAGTTTCGCCGTCGTGAGAAGAGCGGTGCGGATAAGGTCTCCGATGTTGTTTGCGTCCCACACCCGGCCATAGTGGATGCTGTTGTCGAGAGGATGCACGAGCTGGGTCCATCGCAGTGCGCGGAACACCAGAGCAAGATATCCCGCGATGCAGAAGAGTACTATCCATCCCCATCGGGTCGCCTTCAGGCCGATGAAGAATTCCTTCCAGTCTATTCCCCTGAAAGCGAGGTAGACAAGAAGAGCCGCCAGCCCGAAAGACAAGAGATACTTGAGGATATTGAGGATGTTTTTCTTCACAGAATGCAAAGTTACTACTTTATCCCGATATTTTTCCTTATTTTTGTTAGTCAATAGGAATAATTATGAAGTCGATTTTAGGCATAGGCAACGCTCTCACCGATATTCTGGCTATCCTGCCGGACGACAGTCTCCTCAAAGAATACCATCTCCCCCTCGGCAGCATGCAGCACGTCGACATGGAAACCGGAGACCGTATCTGGAATGCGCTCAAGGAGATAGGCGTAAAATACGTGCCCGGCGGATCCGCGGCCAATACCATTACCTGCACTTCCATATTCGGAATGCCGTCCGGATATATAGGCAAGATAGGCGACGACGAACTCGGTCAGCTTTTCAAAAGCACTATGGAGCAGTTCGGCGTGCGCACTACCATGCTGCACAGCGACAAATCTTCCGGACGCTGCATGGTGTTCATCACCGGAGCGAATGCGGAGCGCACCTTTGCCGACTACATGGGCGCAGCGCTCGAGATGGGCCCGGAAGACCTGAAACCGGAATACTTCGAAGGGTATGATTACTTTCACATCGAAGGGTATCTAGTTCAGAACCAGGACCTTATTGCAAAAGCCGTGCAGATGGCCAAGGAGGCCGGATGCATCATTTCCATCGACATGGCGTCCTACAATGTGGTGGAGAGCAACAACGCCTTCCTGCACAATCTGATCGACAGGTATGTCGACATAGTTTTCGCCAATGAGACAGAGGCGCGCGCATTCACAAAGCTGGAGGGCGCGGAAGAATCTCTGCGCGAACTTGCCGGGCACTGCGAGATTGCGGTGGTTAAAGTCGGCAAGGACGGCAGCTGGCTGAAGAAGGGCGAAGAAGAGTATTATATTCCCGCCTGGCCCGCAACTCCCGTGGATGCCACAGGCGCCGGAGACACCTATGCCGCAGGATTCCTCTATGCTCACTCCCTGGGAATGCCGCTCAAGGAATGCGGAGAGGTCGGGTCCATCATCGCCGCAAAGGTGGTGGAAGTGGTGGGCACCAAGATAGATGTCCCCCGCTGGAGGGATGCCAAGGCGGAGATTCGGAAACTGATAGACAAGGTTAATGGCTAATCTCCTGATAAATACAGCCTTGCGCTGGCTGGAAAGCAAGGTTCCCACCTCGCTGATGCGCTTTTCCGACATCTCGCAGGTCACCGTCCTGCTGGATGCCGGGGCTGAGGACGCCGCCGAGGCGGAAGAAAAAGTCAAGGCCTTCTTCGCAGGCAGGGGAATCCAGCTGGTGCTGGTAAAGGTGCTGCCCGGGAGGCGCATCAAGGCGCACAAGGAGACCCAGGTTCTTCTCTCTCTGGTTCCGGATGCCGGATGGCGTCTGGAATATGCCGTCCGCCGCAGCAGGGCCCAGTTCAAGATAGGCCGCGTCCAGTTGCCGGGAGAGCCCTTCGACCTCGTTGTATCAGACCCCGCCGGCACATCTTTCCCCCAGACCGAAGTGTTCGAAAGGATGATGGATCTGGCAGAATCTCTCAAATAATCTGACGATGCTCAAAAAATACATTATAGTATTCCTGATTTCGATGGTTCCGCTGATTGAACTCCGCGGGGCGATTCCTTATGCCGTAGGCTTTGAACTTCCGCTGCTGCCATCACTTATCCTGGCGGTAATCGGAAACATGATTCCCGTGCCTTTCATCTTCCTTTTCGCCCGCAAGGTGCTGGAGTGGGGCAAAGACAAGAAATACATAGGCGGATTTTTCCGCTGGTGCCTGGAGAAAGGCGAGAAAGGAGGCCGCAAACTGGAGGCGAAGGCCGGCAGGGGGCTTTATGTCGCCCTTCTTCTGTTCGTGGGCATACCGCTGCCAGGCACAGGCGCCTGGACAGGCACCCTGGCCGCCAGTTTCCTGAACATGGACTTCAAGAAAAGCGTGCTTTACGTAATGCTGGGCGTGCTTCTCGCCGGCTTCATCATGCTGATTGCTTCCCTGGGAGTCTTCGGGGCGATTTCGCTGGCTAAATAGAATCCGCAAAATCCGTATCTACATAGTTGAACAAACTGCCGCATACGTTGGCCGAGAATCTCATGGCCACCGGCACCAGCACCTCCCAGTCCTCCCTTCGCAGGGCTTTCACGTCCTGCCTGGAGAAAGCATTCCTCACCAGGCCGTAGATGATGCCTGCGTTGAAATTGTCCCCTGCGCCAATGGTGGACACAACTTTCTCTATGGGGGCCGTAGGAAAGGCGGCGTGAACTCCCGGCGAGAACACTTCGGCATCTTCCCCTCCGCGCGTGCAGATAAAGTTCGGGCACAGGGGCGCGATGAACTCTTTGTACACCCCGGCCGCATCGCTGCTGCCATACAGGCACTCTATATCCTCGGAAGAGCCACGGACTATGTCCGCAAGGGCGATATTTGCCTCGAAAAGGGTCCTCTCCGCCGGGTGGTTCTTCCTGAAATTGATGTCGTAGTATACGATTGCGCCGGCATCCTTCGCACGGCTGACGAATTCCCTGGTCTGCCTTCCGGTCACGGGGCTGACTGCGAAGAAGGAACCGAAGATGACGATATCCCCCTCGGCGACGGGAGTTTCGGGAGTGCGGAACGGAGGCAGGTCCTTGTCGCGGTAGAACTCGTAATGGGCGTTGTTCGCGGCATCGAGCATCGCAAGGGAAACCGTACTCTGGCCCTTTGCGCGCCGGATGCCTTCTATCCCCACCCCGTTCTTTTCCATGAAGTCCGCAACCAAGTCCGCAACTGCATCGTCCCCCACCTGCGACTCCATCAGCAGGCGGATTTCCGGAGACAGCCGGCCCGCAGTGCGCCCCAGCGAAATCATCGAATTGAAAACCGAACCACCGGGCACCGCCGCCTGCGGCTGTCCCTCACGGAAAACGATGTCCAGCACCGTCTCGCCTATGCCTATGATTTTGCGTGTCATAGGTACAAATGTAGTTATTTATCTCCAAATCAGATCCACTGATTGGAGTTCTTCGGCAAACGCCTTTAAATTATTGCGAAAACGCTCAACCGTGGCTTTTCCAGGTTTTGAGGTTCCATTCATATAATGACTGAGTTGACGCTGATTGATTCCGGAAATCCGTTCCAAACCGGCAAGGCTCAAGGCATATGCATAATACTGCAGGAAAGACGGTATGTCGTAATGATAATCGAATTCAAGATCCTCATAGTGCTGTCCTTCTTCTTCCATCAGTTCAACAATGTCCTTGTATGCATCAAGAAAATCCAATTTGGCTTCTTCCACGGTCCTGCCGGTTCCATTCAGTCCGAAAGGGACTTCCGGCGCTTCCATTACAGCCGAATACACATAATCTCCTTCGTTAACCCGCCCTATGACAACATTTACCTTTTTCATAACGATATTCCAGATTGTAATACAATATCCTTCAACGTTTTAATATACACTTCAGCGGCATCGTGCCTTGCTATGGGGAATCTTCTTCCAGTCTTGGAACTGTACCATATCTCGTGATTTGCTCCTTGCCGGACAAGAACACATCCCTGCTTTTTCAACAATCTGCGAAGCTCACTGTATTTCATTGCAAAAATATTAAAACTAATACTAAAATCCAAATTACAATTCCCCGAAATTTCGTCTGTCCAGGAAACGGTATCCCGCAGCTTCGGAGATGTGGACCGGAAGGATGTCGCGCTGTCCGGAAAGGTCCGCAAGGGTGCGGGAGATACGTACTATGCGCGAGTAGGCCCTGGCGGACAGGCCCAACCTTTCTATTATGTTCTCCAACAGAGTCTTGCAATCATCCGAGAGCGGGCAGTATTTCTCCATCTGGGCATTGCTCATCTCCGCATTGGTATTGATGCCTTCTGCGCGGAAGCGCTCCGCCTGCACCTGCCTGGC
>ONFK01000004.1 GCA_900317065.1 uncultured Bacteroidales bacterium | reverse complement strand
TGGACTGAGCAATATGACCCCACGGTCTTTGCGATGGATGGTTCCGTGGAGTACACCTTTGACGGGAACAATGGTTATCAGCTTCACGTATATGATGCCCTAAGTGGCGAATCTCACGACTACAGCGGCCACTATGCCATCGACCTGATTAACAAGGGCACTATTACCATCAACCCGGTGATGTCTGACTATAGCAATGTGACCTACAAGCTTGTAAAACTGACGTCAAAGGAGATGGAATGGCAGAAGGAGGGCACGACCTATTCTGTCGGGACCTGGGGCTCTGATTACCGGCACTTTGTGAGGGGAAAGTAGATCCTTCGGCTTCGCCTCAGGATGTCATCCCTTAGAATGACAAGAACTGCCGTCATCCCGGATTGAGGTGACGGCAGTTGCATATGCTACGGATAGTGGGCTAAAAATGTGAAAAAAGACGGTTTTTAGCCCGTTATACGAGAAGATCCTGGAGAGTTACGAAGCTGCTGACGGTGTCTGTCCAGGCGTTTTCCTTGACCGGTTTGACGGTGATGAGGGTCACGAGGATGTTCTTGTCGGTGCCGGTTTCCTGCTGGAATGCGCTTACGCGGTTGTCTATCTTCTCGGCCTCGGCTTTGGTGAGCGCGTAATCGCCCTTGGCATACTTGACTTCGCAGAGATTCAGGAAGCCGTCGGCCCGGTCGATGATGAGGTCGATCTGGGCACCCGGGTCTGAGGACTGGCTGCGCCAGGAGTAGTATTCGGTGAGGATGCGGTCCATTCCAATGGCGCGAAGGATTTGCGGGATGTGGGCCATAGTCACCTTCTCGTAGGTGAGGCCGTACCAGTTGTTCTGGGTGGTGGTATTGAGCGTGTGCTGCCAGTAGTGGGGGTCTGTATTCTTGCTCTTGATAAAGGATGCGTGGAAGAGCGAGAAGAAGTCCACCAGCTGGTAGAGGCCTCCGCTGGAGCGGACGCTCTTGCCAAGGACGTTATAGTGCCGGATGAAGTCGCAGTTTACGAGGTCTTCCAGCATGTCGCTGAGATGGCCGTTGTTGGGGACCTTCAACTTCTCGGCAATTTCCTTGCGGGTGAGGCCCTTCTTGGTGTCGGACAGGAGTTTGATGATGGCTTTGTAGCGCTCCGGGGTCTTGAAGAGGGACTTGTAAAGGCGTTCGTACTCACCGCGGAGCTGGGCTCCATCGGCAAAGAAAAGGGCGTCGATGTTGTCGGCCAGGGATATTCCGGAGTCCAGCAGGCCCAGATAGTAAGGGATGCCGCCCAGAATCATATAGGCCTGGAGGACGGTGATGTCGTTCCACTTGAATTTGTTCGCCTGCAGGAATTCCTTGGTTTCTTTGAGGTGGAACGGGAAGAGGTGCATTTCGTGCGTGATCCGGTTATGTAAGCCACCTTTGTTGTTGATGATGTTGCGGACAATCCAGGAGGTGGCGGAGCCGCAGACGATAAGCATCAGTTCTTTCTGGCGGGAGCCCCATTTGTTCCAGAAGTAGTCCAGGGCTTTGACGAGGTCTGATTTGGGCGTGGCCAGGCACGGGAGTTCGTCGATGAAGACCACAGCGCGTTTCCCTTTGACAATTTTCTCTTTCAGCAGGCCTTTCAGGGATTCGAAGGCTTCCATCCACTTCTTGGGCTTGGGGCCGGAATAACCGTACTCGACAAGGGCGGAGTAGAAGGCGTCGAGTTCTTCGGTGCGGGTGCCGCCGATGATGCCTGTGGCGTCAAAGGTGAACTGGTTGTCGAAGAAGGTATTCACCAGGTACGTTTTTCCTACACGGCGTCTGCCGTAAATGGCGATGAATTCGGCTTTGCCGGACTTGTACCAGGACTTGAGTTTTGCGTTTTCTGCGTCGCGACCAATGATTTTCATATAGACGAACTTTACTTGATGCAAATATACTGAAATATATCGGATAATGGGCTAAAAACATCAAAAATCGATGCTTTTAGCCCGCTATACGAATTGGAATCGGCCTTGCAGTGCGCTCTGGATGCGATTGAGGTTACAGAGAGTCAAGATGAGAAATGATGCCATCGACGTGAAGGTCAACAAGGGATTGTTGGCCTTCTGGACTGAGGAGGAAGGCGCAGTCGGCGGGGTTGTCCATGAAGAGGTTTTCGGTGAGGACGGCGGGGCAGCTGGTATGGCGTAGGAGATAGAAGTCTTTCTCGAGGTCGGGGTCGGCGTCGGTGTAGTCGGTGCGGAGGCGATGGCCGGGGAGGTGGGCCTGGGCGGCGGCGTAGAGGGAGCTGGAGAGGGCATCGGCCCGGGGCCTTCACGCCCAATATGATTGACGTACGGGCCTACGACGTGGAGAAGGGCGACAGCCGGGTATTCAAGGTGATGCGTATCCATTCCGTTGAGGCCACCGAGACGCCCTGGGCCTTCGAGGATAAGCACAAGGTCAAAAAACCGGATGTATTCCGGATGACCGGCTCTCCGGTAGAGAAAGTGGTCCTGCAGCTGAACACTCACGCCAAGAGCCTCCTGGTGGAAGAATATCCGCTGGCCGAAAGAGACCTGAAGCGCGAGGATGGCACCTGGCTGCTCCGTCCCACTTTCCGTCCCACTTTTTTCTGACGCGAAAATCTCTATTTTTTTCGTCCCGCTCGGGAATCGAAAAAAGGCATTAGAGGGCATTAAAATGGAGTTTAATTCCCAAAAAAGTGGGACGGAAAGTGGGACGGAAAAATAAAACCCGCTCTGTCTGAGCGGGTTCAAGTGGTGCTGGGAAGAATCGAACTGCCGACACAAGGATTTTCAGTCCTTTGCTCTACCATCTGAGCTACAGCACCATTTTGCTTTTGGGATTGCAAAGATATACAAAAATGGCGAAGTCACAAAAAAAAATTTATCTTTCTTTTTGCTTGTTGCAAATTCTCGCAATAATGATTATTATTGCATAATGAAATAATGATTGCAATCGTATCAAACCAATAAATTATTATTAAAGTTATGAAAAAGATTCTTGCATTTGCACTTTGCGGAGCTCTCATCTTCTCCAGCTGCTCATCCATGAACAAGGCCGGTAAAGGCACTCTGTTCGGAGCAGGCGGCGGCGCAATCGCCGGTGCAGCCCTCGGTTATCTCATCGGCGGAGACCTCAAGTCCGCAGCCATCGGTGCAACCGCAGGCACTGCAGTAGGTGCTACCACAGGTGCCGTCATCGGCCAGAAGATGGACAAGAAGGCAGAAGAACTCGCTGCCCTGAACGCCAAGGTTGAGACTTTCGAGATCAACGGTCTCGAAGCCATCCGCGTCACTTTCGACAACGGAATCCTCTTCAACACCAACAGCACCACCCTCAGCCCTGAGGCACAGAAGTCCATCGAGCAGTTCGCCGCTGCAATGGTAGACCTTCCCGACACCGACATCACTATCTGGGGCCACACCGACAACACCGGCACCGCAGCTGTCAACGAGCGCATCTCCAAGCAGCGCGCAGCAGCCGTCGAGAAGTGCCTTGCACAGGCAGGTCTCAAGAACAAGATCGTCGCTGAAGGCAAGTCCTACGATCTTCCCGTTGCAAGCAACGATACCGCTGAAGGCCGCGCCCAGAACCGCCGCGTCGAGGTTTATGTGACCGCCAACGAGGCCATGATCAAGGCAGCTGAAGCAGGCACCCTCAAGTAACAGTGTCCGCACAGCACTATATCAAGGTAATACTCCCACTCCGCCTGGAGTGGGAGCCTTGTTATATTACGGACGCAGACCTCCGGGCCGGGGACCGCGTCGCAGTCATATTCGCCGGCAGAAGAGTCATAGGAGTGGTTTCGGATCCCGACGCCACCCCAGACATAGACCCCTCCCGAATCAGGCCCATTCTTTCCATAGAGACAGGACTGGACAGCATCAGTGCAGAAGAAATCAGTCTGTGGCGCTTCATGGCGGATTATTACCTCTGCACGACAGGAGAGGTCTACAAGGCCGCCTACCCGGTCCTGAAGACCGCGTCGGAAGAAACCAAGGTCCGCGTTTCCCGGCGCAAAGCCATGCTTGAAGACCGGACCATAGCCCTATGGCAGCAACGCATAGCCAGGCTTAAGGCCAGGCTTGATGCGAAGGATGCAGCCCTTTCCAAAAATCATGGCGAGGCCGTGCGCGGGCGGCTGGAAGAACAACGCAGGGCAATCGCCATGGAACTGCAGGATGCGGAAGGCCGCCTGGCTTCTTTCAGCGCCCGCCTGGCCATTGCAGAAGGAGACTATTCCTCCCTGCTCCAGAACCTTCCGCAGCAGCCGCTCTCTCCCCTCCTCCTTCAGGCGCTTGCATCCGGCAAGCCGGTTCTTTTCAAATCGGCCGCAAGGGAGGAAGCATACCTGCAGGCATGCGCCATGCAATTGCGGAAAAACCGGAATGCATGCATCCTGGTAAACGAAATAGAACTGGCCGGCAGGCTGCGGGACAAACTTGAAGGGGCGTTCGGCGAGTTGCTGCTCGTCCATCATTCCCACATGACCAGGGGTGCACAGCGGCGAATAATGGATGATATCCGTTCCGGAAGGCCTTATGTGCTGATTGGCACCAGATCTTCCATTTTCCTGCCGCATCACGATCTGGGGCTGATCATCGTAGACAACGAAGAATCTCCCTTCTACAAACAAAGCGACTCCGCACCACGCTACAACGCCAGAGACTGCGCAGTGCAGCTGGCACGCATCCACAATTGCCCCATCATCCTGGGCTCCTGCTCCCCTTCCCTGGAATCTGTCCTGAATGTACGGACCGGGAAATATTTCCTGCTCGACCTGAGTTCCCAAGGACGGGAACTGCATCCCGGTTGCAGATACACTCTGGTGGACATCCGGGCCGAAAGGAGAAAAAACGGAATGCAGGGTCCTGTTTCCCGGATATTGGCCGCAGCCATGGCAAGGAGCGGCAAATGCGCCTTGATCCGGGGCTATGAAAAGCCGGAGGAACTGGAAGGGCTGCAAGCAGATATCTTCACCATCCCACAGGCGGCAAAAACGGATCTTGCGGCATACGACCTTGTCGCCATGCTCAACGCGGATGCACTCTTCGACGCAGGGAACTTCCGTTCCGACGAACACGCCTTCCAGTACCTGGAAAGGCTGCGCTGCATCTGCCCGGCCGTCATAGTACAAAGCGCACAGGCCGCTCACCAGGTATTCAGCATGAATTCGTCGGAAGGCCTGCTGGAAGAGCGCAGGGTATTCGGCCTTCCGCCTTATTCCAGACTGATCGATCTGAGGGTGAGAGACGCCGAGGCGGCAGCCTCTCTTTCCGAAACCCTTGCAGCTTCCGGTTTCCGGGTGATGCAAATGCCGGAAACGGTGCGGGTGATTCTCCCCCGCGACAAGAATTTCACAGACAATAAAAAGAAACTCCGGAAAATCGTGGAGACTTTCCGGAGAGATTCCAAATCGGACGTCATAATCGACGTCGATCCGCTATAACTTAGTTGGCAAGTTTGTAGATGACAGGGAAGGTGTAGGAAACTGCTACAGGCTCTCCGTTCTGCTGACCGGGAGTCCATGCAGGTGAAGAGGAGACAACGCGAACAGCTTCTGCATCGAGTTCGGGATCTACACTCTTGATAACCTTGACGTTCTGGACGCTGCCGTCTTTGCCGACCTTGAATTTGAGAACTACACGGCCCTCGGTTCCTGCAGCCTGAGCAGCCTGAGGATAAACGATCTGGCTGTTGACCCACTTTGTGAAAGCGCTTGCATCACCTCCTTCGAAAGAAGGCTTCTGCTGAACGAGGATGAAGGGGATTTCCTCTTCTTCTACAACTTCCTCTACTGCCTCAGCGGCTTCTGCAGCCTTCTTTGCAGCCTCTTCGCTGATCTGCTCAGCAGCAGCGTCAACGATTTCCTCTGCCTTGTCTGCGGTCTCGGCAGCAGCCTCATCTACGGCAGCCTTCGCAAGAGCGGGAAGTTCGATGCCACGGAGTTTGAGGAGAGCGTCGATTTCTTCTTCGTTGACACCATTGTCCTCGAGGGCTACATCGAAAGCATCGGAGAAGATAGCGTCGAGTTCATCATCGTCTTCGATCTTCAAAGTCTTGAGGACTGCTTCCTTCGCAGCAACTGCCTCTTTGATAGCGGCATCGTCACCGGAAGCGACTGCCTGGACAAGAGCGTTTGCAGCTTTTGCTGCTTCTGCGGAAACGGTTTCAGCCGAAGGCTTCTTGGTGTTGCAGGCTACGAGAACTAGCGCAGCGACTGCAAGCAATGAAAAGATTTTTTTCATGATAAAAACAGTTTATAAATAATAAGGTTACATTCGATTCTGCAAAATTATCAAATAATTCCTTAAAGTATTCACTTTATACGCACCGGTTGCTCATCGTAAAGCAAAAAACGCTTCGCTTTGCGAATCCACTTCTGCTCTTCGCCCTTGACATGCTCCTCGACGATGTCGAACGTTATGCCGCCCCTGAGGTACTCCGCCATAACCGGATCGGCAAGCCGCCCGTAAAGACTGTCGAAGATACGGAACTGGGAATAACGGCCTGACAGAAAATGCATCAGCCTTATTGTGTGCAGCAGGGAATGGTAGTGCGCCCCCGGAGTCAGGATAAACTGCCAGCCGAAACATGTCTGCCCCTCATACATCCCGGACAGGGGCACAAATGAGCAGGGCCTTGCCAGGACTCCGTCCGGAACGGGGACCTCATTGCCGTCCGTCTTTATGAAAGGGGCTCCGATCATCTCGTAAGGCCTTACCGTGCCGAGGCCGGGGTTGACGTTCGTATCAGTCCACAACTTGCCTCCGCCGTAGAAATAAGGGGTGAATACACCTGCGAAATCGGATGCCGGCGGAATCATCCACGGCAGCAGGGTCCTTGCAGTGGATGCCACTTCGGCGGAAATCACATGCAGGGCAATCTTCGCACCCGTATCGCTCACATACATCTGTGCCAGCTCTCCGAGCGTAAGTCCGTGCCTGTGGGCAGCCGCCGGAGTCCAGACATCCGTTTCTCCTGCAGGAAGAGTGCCCTCCACCTCCCTGCCGGCCGGATTCGGATGGTCGACCACATAAAGCGACGGAGGAGTTTCCATAGAATCCAGCGTGGAAATGAGTCGAAGGACATCGATAGTGAAAGGGAAATACCTGGATCCCGCATCCTGGATCTCAACGACCAGCGCATCCAGGCCCTTGATTTCCTCGATATCGAAAGAGATGTGGGCGGTGCCGGGAACGGATTCCTCCCCGGGAAGGAAGATGCATTCCAGATTGCCTCTGCGACGGAAGATGTCGTAGAGATAGGCGGACTTGCCTGCATCCCAGCAGGCCGGAGTGCAGAAAACGCCGACCTTGCCTTCGAGCAGCGCCCTGTCGAGCTGGTCCTCTATGGGAGTCGTGCGGAACGAGAACATTCTATTCGCCTATTATCTTCTTTGCAAGGGCCACCACCTCGTTGCCGAGGGCTTCCGCCCGTTCGGCAGTGGGAGCCTCGGAATACACGCGGATGATGGGCTCCGTGTTGGAGCGGCGCAGGTGGACCCACTCGCGGGCGGCCTCGAAATCGACCTTGACACCGTCGATGGTATTCACCTTCTCGTTCTTGAAGGTCTCCTTCATGGCACCCAGGATCTTGTCGATCAGGGCGCTGTCGCTAAGGTCGATGCGGTTCTTGGCAATGAAATACTGCGGCAGGGTTTTCTTGTACTCGCTGACTTTCATGCCGTTGTGCGCAAGTTTGCTGAGGAAGAGCGCAACTCCCACCATGGCATCGCGGCCGCAGTGGCTTGCAGGGTAGATGACTCCCCCGTTGCCTTCTCCGCCGATCAGGGCGTCCACCTCGTGCATCTTGGTGGTAACGTTCACCTCGCCTACTGCAGATGCGTAGTAGGTGCCTCCGTGCGCCTCTGTAACATCGCGGAGCGCGCGACTGGAAGACAGGTTGGAGACGGTCGCGAGGTTCCTGCGGCCTTTCTTCACCGCCTCATCGAGCAGATAATCTGCCACCGCCACGAGCGTATACTCTTCTACGAAAGGCTCGCCGTTCTCGCAGATGAAGGCGAGACGGTCCACGTCGGGGTCTACGCTGATGCCGAAATCCGCCTTCTCGCGGACTACGGTCTCGCTCAGATCCACAAGGTTCTTTGGAAGCGGTTCGGGATTATGCGCGAAATCGCCCGTAGGCTCACCGTTGAGCGTAATGCATTCGACACCAAGCTTTTCCAGCAATCTGGGCATGATTATGCCGCCCACCGAATTGATGGAATCCAGCACGACCTTGAAGCCTGCCTTGCGCACAGCTTCGGCGTCTACCGTTTCCAGGGCGAGAACGGCATCGATGTGCTCGTCCGTAAAGTCGTGCTCTTCTATCTTGCCGAGTTCATCGACATCGGCGAAGTCGAATTCTCCCTTCTCGGCGCAATCCAGGATGGCCTGGCCCTGAGCCGCAGTCAGGAACTCCCCGCATTCGTTGAGAAGCTTGAGCGCATTCCACTGACGGGGATTGTGGGATGCAGTTATAATTATGCCTCCGTCGGCGTTTGCGAAACGCACGGCAAGTTCCGTGGTGGGGGTGGATGCGAAGCCGCACTTCACGACATTCACTCCGCATGCGACAAGTGTTCCGCATACAAGGTCTTCGACCATGCGGCCGCTGATTCGGGCGTCGCGTCCTACCACGACTTTGTATTTTTCTGCGTTTGGAGCCTTGCGCTTCCGAAGCTCGCTGCAATATGCGTAGGTAAACTTTACGATGTCTACAGGGGTGAGGGCCTCTCCGGGCACGCCGCCTATGGTACCCCTGATTCCGGAAATAGATTTGATAAGTGTCATAGGCACAAATATACAAAAAAAGCGATGACCTTGTCACCGCTTTTCGTTTATCCTGTAAAGAATTACTTCTTTCTTGCCTTGTATCTCTGATAGAACATATCAACACGGCCGGCGGTGTCGACGATCTTGGTCTTGCCGGTGTAGAAGGGATGAGAGGTGTTGGAGATCTCAACCTTTACGAGAGGATACTCGACTCCGTCAACAGTGATGGTCTCCTTGGTGGTGGCGCAACTCCTGGTGATGAAGATGTCCTCGTTTGACATATCCTTGAAAACTACAAGACGGTAGGATTCGGGATGGATTCCTTTCTTCATTTTACTAGTAATTTAATAGAAATCTTGTAGTGGGTAGGAGAATCGAACTCCTATTGCGAGATTGAGAATCTCGAGTACTAACCGTTATACGAACCCACCGTTAGTATTTGGGACTGCAAAGATAGACATTTTTAGAATACCTGCAAATTTTTTTATTATTTTTGTAAGTATGAAAACTGTTAAAAAGATTATTGTCATTACCCTCGTGGTCCTGCTTCTTGCAGTCGGGGGATGGGTGTTCATCCATTTCTTCTGGGTTTTCGGTACCGGAGTCAAAGCCGGAGAGCTTAATCAGGTAGTTTACAAAGGCTGGGTCTGGAAGACCTACGAAGGGCGGCTGATCATGAGCGGCTTCAAGAACGACAAGAAAGGGGCCGGGCTTCAGAGCAACGAGTTCACATTTTCTGTCGACAAGAAAGCAGAGGGGCGCAAGGCCAACGGCGCCGTGTATTCCGTCGCCGATTCCTTGATGCGCTGCAGCGGAAAGATGGTGCAGGTCAAATATAAGGAGTACCGCGGAGCTCTCCCCTGGCGTGGCATCCAGAAATTCGTGGTGTTCGACATCCTGAGCGTGTCCGATCCCATAAAGATGAATACCATACCAGTAGCAGCCGAAGAATAATGACCACTCTGATTCTCGCAGTACTGCTGCAGGTGCTTGCCACCCGTCCGGCACAGACGGACGGCAAGGCCATTACAATGCGCGACGCCGTGCTCGGAGGGCATCTTTATCCCGCCGGCAAGGCCTGGCACTGGGAAGGCAACGAACTCAAGGAAGGCCGTTCCCGATACGAAAAAAAGACCTGGACTCTACCCAGGGAAGATGGTGAAGGGATTGTGATCGGAGAAAGCGTATCCCGCAACGAATTCGGCATCAGCGGAGGAGTATTCCCCTCCCCTTCCGGAAAGTATCTGGCGGTATACCGCAAGGACGAAAGTGCAGTCTCGCAGTTCCCTCTTCTGGACATCACCACCCGCACGGGAAGTCTCGAACAGATACGCTACCCCATGAACGGAATGGCGTCCGAGCGGGTTTCCCTCCTTGTATGCGACACTCTTGGGAACGTGATTTCGACCATTGTCCCCACGGAATTCACAGACGAGCGATATCTCACCTGCGTGACATGGGGCCCGGACGACAAGAACATTTTCATACAGGTGCTCGACCGCGAGCAGCATCACATGGTGCTGAACCAGTACAGGGCCGCGGACGGTTCGTTCGTACGCACCATCCTTTCGGAAGAAAACGAAGCCTGGGTGGAGCCGCAGGAGCCGCTGCACTTCATCAAGGGCAGATACGATTTCATCTACGACACGGACAACCGCAACGGATTCCGCAGCATGTATCTCTGCGACACTCTCGGGAACATCCGAGCTCTGCCTACGGCCACTGCCGACCAGCACTACGTTGCGGATGACGGCAGGTGGGTGTACTACACATCGGCCGAAGTCTCCCCCATCGAGAATCATCTGTTCCGCATAGATCTCGGCAAATATCGCTCGGTGCCAAAGGTTCGCTTCAAGAAGCCCCAGCGCCTGACCTGGGAAAGAGGATGGCACAGGGTTAGCCTGTCCGAAGACTGCAGCCGTTTCATCGACAGCTGGAGTTCCTTCAACGTGCCCGGGAAGGTGGAGGTCCGTTCGACCGACGGCAAAAGTTCCGAGCTTCTGTATGAGGCTCCGGACCCCCTCTCGGAATACGCCACTTGCGAGGTGGAACTCGGCAGGACGCCTTCAGCGGACGGCGATTTCATGAACTACTACCGGCTCTACAAGCCTCTTGGTTTCGATCCTTCGAAAAAGTATCCGGTGGTCGTATATGTCTACGGCGGTCCGCATTCGCAGATGGTCCAGAACAGCTGGCTTGGAGGAGTGAGAATGTGGGAGATGCTCATGGCGCAGAAGGGCTATGTGGTATACGTGCAGGACAACCGCGGCACATCCAACCGTGGAGCGGCCTTCGAAAAGGCCATCAACCGCCAGTGCGGGCAGGCCGAGATGGCCGACCAGGTGGCGGGTCTGCGCGAACTCATGAAGCAGCCCTGGGTGGATACTGAACGCATAGGCGTGCACGGATGGAGCTACGGCGGATTCATGACCATATCCCTGATGACAAACTATCCGGACATTTTCAAGGTCGGCGTCGCCGGCGGGCCCGTGATAGACTGGAAATGGTACGAAGTAATGTACGGCGAGCGTTATATGGACACTCAGGCCACCAACCCAGAAGGTTTCGCAAAGACATCCCTGATAAACAAGGCAGCCGATCTCAAGGGCAAGCTCCTGATCTGCCAGGGAGCCATCGACAACACGGTCGTATGGCAGCACAGCCTCAGCTTCGTGCAGGAGTGCATCGCGAACGGCGTGCAGCTGGACTATTTCCCCTACCCCCGCTCCGAGCACAACGTGCGAGGCATCTGGAGGGTGCATCTCATGGACAAAGTAACTGATTATTTCGACCTATATTTATGAAAGAATACATCGAGCAGAACAAGGAAAGGTTTTTCGAAGAACTGTTTTCCGTATTGAGGATTCCGTCCGTCAGCGCCAAGGCCGCGCACAAGGACGACATGCGCCGCTGCGCGGAAAGACTCGCAGTGCTGCTGGTGGAGGCCGGAGCCGACGAGGCCCAGGTGCTCTCCACCGACGGCAATCCGGTCGTTTTCGGCAGCAAGGTCATAGATCCGAAGGCCAGGACCGTGCTTGTGTACGGGCACTATGATGTGCAGCCGCCGGAGCCTCTGGAACTCTGGCGCACGGACCCTTTCGAGCCCGTGATCGGGCCGGATCCCGCAACCGGCAAGGATGCCATTTGGGGACGGGGCGCAAACGACGACAAAGGCCAGCTCTTTATGCACATCAAGGCCTTCGAGTATCTGCTTGCGAGCGGAAAACTGACTCACAACGTCAAGTTCCTCTTCGAAGGGGAAGAAGAAATCGGCTCTCCCTCCCTGCCCGCCTGGATGAAGGAAAACAAGGGTCTTCTCAAGGCGGATATCTGCCTGGTGTCCGACACCACGATGATTTCCGACAAGGTTCCTTCCATCAACTGCGGGATGCGCGGCCTGAGCTATCTGGAAGTCAAGGTAACAGGCCCGAACAAGGACCTGCATTCCGGGCACTACGGCGGTGCCGTGGCAAATCCCATCACCACCCTATGCGAGATGATCGCCACCCTGCACGACGAAGACGGACGCGTGGCCGTCCCCGGCTTCTACGACAAAGTGGTGGAACTCTCGAAGGAAGACAGAGCCCAGCTAGCGCGTGCGCCCTTCGACCTTAAGGAATACAAGGAATTCCTCGGCATTGACGAGGTAAAAGGCGAAAAGGGATACACCACGCTCGAGCGCACAGGAATACGCCCCTGCCTCGATATCTGCGGCATCTGGGGCGGCTACACCGGCGAAGGCGCCAAGACGGTACTCCCTTCCGAGGCTCACGCCAAGATCTCGATGCGCCTGGTTCCGAACCAGCGGAGCGCGGAGATCACCAAACTCTTCGCAAAGCATTTCAAGGCCATCGCACCCAAATATGTGAAGGTGGAGGTCAAGGAGTGCGAGGGCGGCGACGGCTTCCTCATACCCATCAGTTCCGACGCCTACAAGGCCGCATCCAAGGCCATGGCGGAGGTTTATGGCATAGAACCCGTTCCCGCACGCGGAGGCGGCAGCATCGCCGTCCTTGCCGAAATGCAGAAGATCCTGGGCATAGATCCGCTCCTGATGGGCTTCGGCCTCGAGCGTGATACCATCCACTCCCCCAACGAAAGTTACCTGCTCAGCCAGTTCTTCGCAGGGATGGAATCGATAGCCAAGTTCTACGAATACTACAAGTAATATGAGAGCGGCAATTTACGGCGCCGGGTCGCTGGGAACGATCCTGGGCGCATTCATCACCCGCAAGGGAGGAGAGATAGATCTCGTCAACCGCAACGTAGCGCATGTGAAAGCGCTTCGGGAGAAGGGCGCAAGGGTCTGCGGCACCATGGAATTCACGCAGAAGGTGAACGCGATAATCCCCGATGCGATGACCGGCAAGTACGATATCATCTTCCTGATGACCAAGCAGCAGCATAATGCAGAGGTGGTCGCTTTTCTCAAGGACTTCCTCGCCGACGACGGAGTCATAGTCACTCTCCAGAACGGCATTCCGGAGTTGCAGATAGGCGAAATCGTAGGTGCGGAAAGGGTTCTGGGCTGCACCGTGGCGTGGGGCGCGACAATGCTGGAACCGGGCGTCTGCGAACTGACCAGCGAGCCCGACAGCCTGACCTTCTCGCTCGGCAGCCTCGAAAAGGTTCCCAACAAACGCCTGCCCGAGGTGAAAGCCCTGTTGGAAATGATGGGTCCCGTGGAAGTGGATTCGAACTTCATAGGCACGCGCTGGAGCAAACTCCTCATCAACGCCGCGTTTTCGGGCATGAGCGCCGTGCTCGGCTGCACTTTCGGAGAGGCGGCCGGAGACAGGCGTTCCCGCAAGTATGTGCAGCTGCTCATCAAAGAGTGCATCGATGTCTGCGCCACCGCCGGAATCAGGATAGAGCCCGTGCAGGGAAAAGACATCGTCAAACTGCTCGACTATAACGGCCCTGTCAAAAAACAGATCGCCTTCATGATAATCCCCATCGCAATCCGCAAGCACGCCAAACTCAAGGCCAGCATGCTCCAGGACATAGAGAAGGGGAAAAAGACCGAAGTTGACGCCATCAACGGAGTCGTATGCGCATTCGGCCGCAAGGTAGGATGCCCGACGCCGGTCAACGACAAAGTGGTTGAAATCATTCACCGCATCGAGAACGGAGAATTGCAAGCATCTTTCAATAACCTGAAACTTTTTTAACCCCAAACAATTATGAGATTCCATCGGATTCTGCCGACCATCCTGGCCTGCTGCCTGTCCGCCATCGGCGCAAGTGCGCAGGAGGAGTTCCGTCCGATAGCGCAGAAAGAAGCGCAGGTCGTGACCGGGAAAGCCCGTTTCACCATTCTCACTCCGCGGCTTATCCGTCTGGAATGGGCGGAAGACGGAGTCTTCGAAGACCGGGCGAGCCTCGGCATAGTCAACCGCGACCTGCCGGTCCCCGCTTTCAAGGTACGCCGGAATGCCAGACGGACCGTAATCACCACGGACGCAGTGACTCTGACCTATACCGGAACAGGCAGATTCGACGGGAACAACCTGAAAGTAGAGTTCAGGATGGCGGATGGGAAAAAGACATGGCACCCCGGCATGGACGACTCCGGAAACCTCCTCGGAACGGCCAGGACGCTTGACGGTTTCGATTATATACGGCCGAAGGAATACGGTCAGTATACTAAAGATCCGTTCGACAAGGGAGTCGCTTCCAGAGACGGCTGGGCGCTCATCGACGAAAGCGGCCGGCATCTCTTCGAAAGGACTTCCTCCGACTGGAAATATTGGGTGGCGGAACGTCCCGGCGGAGACAGGATAGACTGGTATCTCTTCACCTACGGGCACGATTACATCGCCGCAGTGAGCGACTTCACCAAGATTGCCGGAAAGATTCCTCTTCCGCCCAAATACGCCCTGGGCTACTGGTGGTGCCGCTACTGGTTGTATTCCGATTATGAACTTGTAGACCTTGCCAGGCATTTCCGCGACTTCGACATTCCGGCAGACGTGATGATTATCGATATGGACTGGCACGAAACCTGGAAGATGGGAGGACGCCCGAAGAGCGAGAACAGGGACCCTTCGGGACATAGCAAGGGGTGGACGGGATATACCTGGAAAAAGGAACTCTTCCCCAACCCCGCGCACCTGCTGGAAGACCTCCATCTGTACGGATTCAAGACCTCCCTCAACCTGCATCCCGCATCCGGCATACAGAACTTCGAAGAGCCTTACAGGCGTTTCGTAAGGGATTATCTCTCAAGGACTGACGACTACGACACAGTCGACCCCTACTCCCCGTTCCGAATCGACCAGGAAGCCTGGGCGGACGCATATTTCAATTCCGTCCTGCATCCCATGGAGAAGATGGGCGTGGATTTCTGGTGGCTGGACTGGCAGCAATTCCGCACCAGCAAATACGTAAAAGGCCTCAGCAACACATTCTGGCTCAACTACACCTTCTGGAACGACATCGCACGCCGCAGCGCATCCCTCGGGAAAGACGCTCCGAGGCCCATAATCTATCACCGCTGGGGCGGCATAGGCAGCCACCGTTACCAGCTCGGGTTCTCCGGGGACACTTACGCCACCTGGAGGGTTCTCAGCTACCTCCCCTATTTCACATCGACCGCGGCCAATGTAGGATACGGCTACTGGGGGCACGACATCGGCGGACACATGCAGCCGGAAGGAGTGCATGAA
This sequence comes from uncultured Bacteroidales bacterium, assembly GCA_900317065.1. Lineage (GTDB taxonomy): Bacteria > Bacteroidota > Bacteroidia > Bacteroidales > UBA932 > Cryptobacteroides. Next base: position 4,503 of record ONFK01000004.1, on the reverse strand, counting down.
ACCGACCCGGAACTATACACGCGCTGGCTGCAGAACGGAGTGTTCATGCCCATTTTCAAGACTCACTCCACGAAGGACATGAGCATGGAAAAGCGTTTCTGGGTGTTCCCGGATCACTTCGATCCCATGCGCGAGGCCATCCGGCTGCGCTACACGCTCTCTCCTTATATCTACAATGCCGCACGTCAGGCATACGACACCGGGATTTCCATCTGCCGGCCGCTCTACTATTACTATCCGGAAGACGAGAGGGCATACAGCTGCAGGGAGGAGTATTTCTTCGGGGATGACATCATCGCCACTGTCCTTTGCGAGGCGGCCGACAAGACTACCGGCCTGACAGCCCGGAAACTCTGGTTCCCTGAAGGGAATGACTGGTACGACGTTTCCACCGGCAAGATGTACGCAGGAGGCCTGGAAACCACCGCACACTATACAATAGACGAGAATCCCTGGTACGTGCGCGCGGGAGCCATCATTCCCATGGCTTCGCCGACTATAAAGTCCCTGCAGGAACCCAGCAACGAAAACTGGTATCTGCTCGTTCCCGGAGACGGTTCCTCCAGCGCCACCTTATATGAAGACGACGGCAGGAGCCAGGCTTACGGTTCAGATTTCGCCACTACGCAGATAAGCCGCGAATATGCGGACGGGCGTCTGCTGGTGAAAGTGAATCCACGCCAGGGCGACTTCAAAGGCATCTCCCCCACACGCAGGATACGCATTGTGCTGGACGGAGCTTCCGCACCGTCCCATGTCAGGGTCAACGGCAAGGAACTTCCCTATGAAAGACACGCCGACTTCAAGGCCGCATCCGGGAAATACGCCTGCTGGGGATATGACGGTGAGGAACTCAGGGTCGTCATCTATCTCTCGGAAGCTCCTGCACTCACGGCTTTCAGCATCGAATGCGACAGCCGCTTCGCCTTTACCGGCGGGCAGAAGGGCCTTCTCAAAAGGATGCGCAGCATCACTCCCGAGGCAAAGACAATCTTCGCCGAAGCAGTCAGCAACCAGCTTCAGCTTACTCCCGAGCTGCTTCGTTTCGCGGGCACTGCAAGTTATATAACAGAAGACCCCCTGAATGCGGAAAAGTATCTTGGAGATCTTTCAAAAGAAGCCCTGCAGGCAGATCTTGCAGAATACAAGTTGCCGCAGAGCTTCCTCGATAAGCTGTTCGCCTGGACAGGCGTGGCGGATTAGATCCGTTTGAGTATTTCTTCTGTCTGTGCTTCGTAACCGGGTTTGCGGAGCAGTGCGAACATGTTCTTCTTGTAGGCCTCCACACCGGGCTGGTTGAAAGGATTCACACCGAGCAGATATGCGGAGACGCCGCATGCGAACTCGAAGAAATAGAAGATGGCTCCGAGATTGTACTCGTCGATCTTCTCGACCGAAATCTCGATCTGGGGCACTCCGCCGTCGATATGGGCGAGTTTTGTACCGAGAGCCGCCATCGCATTGCAGTGCTCTACGTGCTGGCCTGCGAGATAATTGAGCTGGTCGAGATTCTGGGGATCGGTCCCGATAACCACGCTGCGCCGGGCCTTCTCGACCTTCACTACAGTCTCGAACATCACGCGGTCGCCCTCCTGAATGAACTGTCCTACAGAGTGGAGGTCGGTGGTATTGTTGACGGAAGCGGGGAAAATGCCCTTCAGGTCCTTGCCTTCGGATTCGCCGTAAAGCTGCTTCCACCATTCACCCAGATACTGGAACTTCGGATTGTAGTTCACCAGAACCTCGATCTTCTTTCCGAGTTCAGTATAGAGAAGGTTGCGCATTGCGGCATACTCGACAGCGGCGTTCTTCTCCCCTTTCTTCAAGAGTCCGGCACGCTCGTCGGCAGCACCCTTGAGCATGGCACGCATGTCGAATCCGGCAAGTACGATGGGCAGGATGCCTACGGGAGTGAGCACGGAGAAACGGCCGCCGACATTGTCGGGAACTACGAAAGTGCGGTATCCTTCCTGGGTTGCGAGGGTCTTGAGAGCGCCCTTCCTGGCATCGGTGATGGCTACGGTGCGGGCCGCGGCTTCTTCCTTGCCGTACTTCTTCTCGAGATATTCCTTTACGATACGGAATGCCACTGCGGGTTCGGTGGTGGTTCCGGACTTGGAAATCACCACGCATGCAGCGTTGCTCTTCTCCACAAGGTCCATCAGTTCGGCGAGATAATCCTCGCTGAGATTGTTGCCGGCGAATACGACACGGATCTGTCCCTCAGGACGTACGAACTGGTGCGAAAGTGCCTCTATGGCACAGCGGGCGCCAAGATAGCTCCCACCTATGCCGATTACGACAGTCAGGTCTACACCGCGGGCCTTCCAATCGTTCTTTATGGCTTCGCAGTCCGCAATGAGGCTTTCAGGAGTATCAACGGGCAGTGTCTTCCAACCGAGGAAGTCGTTTCCCGCACCCTTTTCGGACTCGAGCACATCGAAAGCGTCAAGAGCCTTCTTTACATATTCATTATAATCAGATTCTTTTACGAAGGAGCTGCAGCCCCCCAATTCTACTTTAACCATATTATAAACGTTTAATTTTCAACGAACGGGCACAAAATTACTAAAATTCTTCTTACTTTTGTAGATATGACACTGAAAAACATCTCCGTCATCGCAGCAGCGGCGCTGCTGGCCCTGACATCGTGCGCCGGCGGCAAGACCGGCTTCCCTAAAATCGACCAGAAAGGCAAGACCGCCATCGTGGCACACAGAGGCTTCTGGAATTGCGAAGCTGCCGGTTTTGCCGAGAATTCAATCGCATCGCTCAAGGCAGCTCAGGACAATGGGTTCTGGGGAAGCGAATTCGACGTTCACATCACCACCGACGACGTAATCCTCGTTTTTCACAACGATGAAATCGACGGTGCACGCATTGACACATGCGAGGCGGCCGTCTTTGCAGGACACCGTCTGGCAAACGGCGAAAAGGTCCCTACCTTGGACGAGTATCTCACCCAGGGCGAAAAATCCGACAAGACTGTCCTGGTCCTTGAACTCAAGCCGAAGAAGAAAGCGAAGAAGAGCAAGACAGGCTTAGAGCTTGCCAACCGCGACGTCTATCTCAGCTTCGACCAACAGACGGGATTCATCAACCAGTATCTCGAAGGCGACTTCAGTCCTGAAGAACTTGCAGAATTCGGAATCAACGGTTTCGACTACAATTCAAAGGCCGTACTCAAAGACTCCACCATCGTAGATCGCGCACACGCCCTCGGAATGAGCACAAACGTGTGGACCGTGAACAAGCCCGAGAAAATGCGCAAATTCATCGATTTAGGCATAGACGCCATCACCACCAACGAGCCCCTTGTGCTCCGAGATCTTCTTGGCGAAAAGGAATTCAAGAAGTGATGCGAAGGATTTCGGTTTTCGCTTTGTTCACTCTCGTCTGGCTTGCAGGTCCCCTCTTGCAAGCCAGACCGCATAAAACGGGGGCCAAAGACATTGACCGGCTGTTCTCCAGTCCCGAAATGCAATACCGCCCTTACGTGAGATGGTGGTGGAATGGAGACCGCGTGGAACCTGCAGAGATAATCAGGGAACTGGGCATAATGCACGACGCCGGCATAGGCGGGGTGGAAATCAGTCCCATAGAATTCCCATCCGGGGCGGACACGGTCGGCAGAAAGGCCCTTGATTATCTTAGTCCAGAATGGCTGGAATGCCTCCGGACCGCCTTCGACGAAACCCGCCGGCTGGGTATGGGATGCGATCTTCTGGTCGGGTCCGGCTGGCCCTTCGGAGCAGAAAGCCTGCCAAAGGAAGACCGGGCATCAATACTCATCACCACTGCCGACTCCCTCACTTCCCGGCATCTTGAAATATCGAAATTCGCCCTCATCAAACAGGCGGATCCCCTTACGACCGTAACCAACCCGAGACGCACGGCGGAGGTGCTCAAAGTGATGCTGGTCCCCCAGGGCATCGGATCCCTTGAAGATGCCATTGACGTTAGCGACAGATTCCGCGGCGATATTCTCGACATCGACATCCCCGAAGGCGTATGGTGGCTCTACAGCCTCATCCGTTTCGATTCTTTCGCGAGCGTCATCAACGGTGCCCCCGGAGCGGCCGGCAGCCAGATAGACTATATGAACGCCGACGCCATCCGCCGCTATCTCGACAATATGGCCGGCAGGATAGAGGCGGAGACAGGCCCCCTCAGCGGGCATCTGCGCGCGTTCTTCGTCGACAATATGGAACTTGAGGGCTGCAACTGGACCTCAGACTTCGCAGAGGAATTCCAGAGACGCAGAGGCTACGACATCATGCCCTGGTTCCCATATATAATGTTCAAGATGGGCCGGCTCGGCGATGTATCCGACTACAGCTTCGGTGCGGAGAAGACTCCGGAATTCGAGAATCTCGTGCAGCGCGCACGCTACGATTTCGAGATTACCCGCATGGAACTCAACTACGAGCGCTACACCCGGACCTTCCTCACCTGGTGCAAGCAGAAAGGCGTTAAAGCCAGGGCACAGGCTTACGGACGCGG
>ONFK01000149.1 GCA_900317065.1 uncultured Bacteroidales bacterium | reverse complement strand
GTGCGCCGCGCCGCCGTCGACTACAATGTGCCCCTGATTACCAACAGCCGGCTTGCAGACGCTTTCATACGGGCATTCAGCAAGTTCAGCGAAGATGACCTGACCGTCAAGCCGTGGGATCGGTACTGCTGACCATATACCGCACCATACCGCTTACCAGCAGCCATTCAGCCAGGAGGTAGACCGGCATCACCAAAGCGTCACGGAACGCGAAGTCGATGCCGGAGAATATGTTGATCGCTATCAGGGAATCCGAGGCCATGAATGCCATGCCGCCCCAGATTATGCGCGAGGCGAACTGTCTGCCGCGGATTTTCCAGAGGACGCCGCTTGCCGTCACGACCAAAAGGGTGAATGCATACATGATCACCGCGAAGCGGAAGGGCCATTCCACGCCGAACAGGCCTATAATTACCGGTGCAAGCACCACAGGCGCGGCGATGCAGAGCAATTCCTTCCATCCTTTAAGGGCCCCTATCCCGCTGAACAGAACACAAAGGTAGAACCAGTTGCCGATCATGAACGCCCCCATGCCAAGTGCGAAATAAATGTAACCGTCGATATTCAGAAGCACATCCCCGGTAGTATGAGTACACAGTCCCGCCAGCAGCAGCCATGTCTGCCTGCTGTTGTTCTCCGGCAACAGCTGACATAGAGCGGATGCGGCCAGAGAAGGCATGAGCAGGGGCTTCACATACAGATGGATGTCGTTGCCGCCTATGAAGACGGAAACCACGTCTATCAGCGAAAGCAGCAGGAAAATACATCCTGTAATTTTAGTGGAACTCTTCATGATGTATCAGTATTTCAGGTTATACTTTCTTCCTTTTACGGTATCGAACTCCTTTCTCTCCCCGGCAAACTCCAGGACACATCTGCCGCCGGCGGCAGACAGGACGTCAACCTCAGAGAGCCTGCCGTCTTTCCAGGCGATATCCACGACGAAACCGCCCCTGGCGCACAAGCCTTTCACGTAACCGAATGCCCACGAATCAGGCAGGGCGGGAAGCAGTTCAATCGAGCCGCCATGGCTCTGGATAAGCATTTCCGCAATACCCGCAGTCCCTCCGAAATTGCCGTCTATCTGGAAAGGCGGATGATTGTCCCAGAGATTGTCCAGGGTGCCGCTGCCGAGCAGATTGTGCAGGAGCGTGTAGGCATGATTGCCATCGTGCAGCCGCGCCCACATATTCAGTTTCCAGCCCATGCTCCACCCGGTGCCGGCATCTCCCCTGTGCTCAAGCACCACCTTCGACGCCCCGGCCAGTTCCGGAGTGCCGGAAACACTGATGGAACTGCCAGGATGCAGCCCGAAGAGATGGTTTACATGACGGTGCGTATCTTCCGGATTGTCAATGTCCTTGCTCCACTCCTTCAATTGACCGTAACGTCCTGTTTCATAAGGCGCAAGCTGTCCGAGCACATTCTTCCACTGCTCCGCCCTCTCTTCATCCCTGCCAAGTTCCGATGCTGCCTCGACGGCCTCGGAAAGCACTTCCCTCACGACGGCATGCACGAAGGTCGCTCCGGCGTCAATCGGGCCATGCTCGGGCGAAGTGGAAGGAGCGGCGGTATAGTATCCGTCCGGATGCTTCCATAGAAAATCGCAGCAGAAATCGGCGGAGCCGGCGATCATGTCATAAACGTCGGCCAGATACTCTCTGTCCCGGGTGAAGGCATATCTCTCCCAGAGATGGGTTGCAAGCCAGGGGCCGTTGGCAGGTGCGAGATTCCAGGTCATGGACTCGGAATCACCAGGTGATGCAAATCCATAGATATTCGAGGATATTTCCGCCGTCCAGCCACGAGCGTTGTAATAAGCCTGAGCTACCCTCTCACCCGATTTCTGCAAAGACCTTATGTAGTCCACCAGAGGGGGCATGCATTCGTCGAGGTTAGTAAGATTCGCAGGCCAGTAGTTCATCTGGATGTTGATGTTGTTGTGGTAGTCCGTATTCCAGGGGCCCTTTATCTTGTTGCACCAGATTCCCTGCAGGTTCGCAGGCATGTCGCCTTTGCGCGAAGAAGCTATCAGAAGATAACGTCCGTACTGGAAATAGAGAGCCTCCAGCCCCGGATCCGGATGCCCCTCACGATACTTGTCGAGCCTGTACGGCGTCGGCAGCGAGCTTGCGGCAGAATGGCCGAGTTGCAGATCCACCCGCTTGTAAAGTTCCTGATAATCTGCAAGATGGCGGCGCAGGAGCCGCTTCCAGCCGAGTTTCGACGCCGCTTCTATGCGGCCGGATGTAAGCACGCAGGGATCTTCCCCCTTGTAATATGTTCCGGCATCCGTCAGATCCGGGTCGAAATTCATCTTGTAGTTCGTTGCCGAAGCCACCAGGAAAACGACCTCGGAGGCTCCGGAAACGGTGATCGACCCGTTTTCGGACACAAGCTCCCCTCCCTTGGCAAGGGCCTTTACACGGAGGGCGAACTTTTCGCCGTTGTTCTTCAGGCTGCCAGAATACAGAATGCAGTCGTTCCCGTCGGAAACCGTCTCCCCGGCGGCAATCGGATTCTCCTGATATTTCAGGCACAGATTCAGAGACCTCTTCCTGTCGGCGGTAAACCTTATGGCCATTACCTGGTCGGGATACGACACGAAGTACTCACGCTTGTAAGAGACGCCATCCTGCCGGAAAGCGACACGCACAAGGGCGGAATCCAGGGAAAGCGAACGCTCGTACGCTTCCACCGTCTCCCCCGGCCCGGATTTGACATCGGGGCGGAATTCTTTTTTTATCGTGGCGACGCCACCGTAATTCACCTTGTCCGGGGCCTTGTCGAAATCGAGAGGCCTGGATCCCTCGCGCAGTCCGGTATCTATGAGCAGTTCTCCCAGAGTGGTCATGTAGCCGAAACGGTCTATCTTCCTGCCGCCTTCGATCTGCTCCGGCACCGCACCGAAATTCTTCCTGGTCAGTTCCCCTGCAAGCTCGTCGTCGCCTTCAAGGAAGGCCTGCCGAATATCCGGAAGTACGGAGGCGGCCGGCTTGTTGCAATCCCAGTAATAAGACGGATCGCCGGTCACGGAAGGCCCCCCTGTCCACAGGCTTTTCTCGTTGAGAGTCAGACGTTCGCGGGATATGGATCCCATCACGTTGGCCCCCAGGGAACCATTGCCTATGGGCAGCGACTTCGATTCCCATTCATTGTCCGTTCCCCCGGCCCATATTGCACCGGCACCGGACCATGTGGGCATGTCGAACCAAATCCTTTCGTCACCATCCGCTTCCGCACATCCGAAAGCTAGAATGCAGGCTGTCAATAAAGTCAATCTCTTCATCTGTCTTCTATCTTTATCGTTCTCCGAACCGTAAATATACTGCCATCCGCCGATACTCCTTCCCCGTAAATCGCATACTCGGTGTCTTTATCGGCAGTCCAGAATTCAAACTCGCATTCTCCATTCCCGTCGACGACGACTTCGGGATTCCAGTAAATTGTCGTACGGAGGTCAGGCACCGCCGATTCCTTCTCGGCCCGGGTCTCATATACGGGCGACCAGAACTCGGCCGCCTGCTGATAACCCAAGGGCTTCACGCGCGCGATGTTGTAGGATTTCGGAGGAGTTCCTATCTCGCCTCTGGATGTAGTGATGACAACCGCCCCGCTATAGCCGGGATAATACCCGAACTGCGAAGTGTAGTCCTTGATTACAAATATGTTGTCTATGTCTCCCGGACTCATTGTCATCACATCGTATTCCGGCAGCACCACATCGTCGATGACGGGGAGCGCGGGAAGGTCGGAACGGGAAGTGGTGATGTAATTCCCCGCGCTGCCATGCCTTACGGCGAGCCCGGGAGTATTGAGGAACACCGACAGGATGTCGGTATAATGCATTTTCTCGATCTCCGACGAAGTCAGCGGGCGGGTGGAGTTGAGTTCGGAATACCAGATGGAATCACTGGGTTTCTCCTCTATGCCGGCGGATACGACGGCGGCATCCAGCATGGTAGCACGTATGCCGTTCTTCCGCAGATACTCTTCGTCGGCCTGCTTCATGTAATCATCCGTGACGGCACGGGCCGCCGAGTTGTTCCTCAACGCAGCGCCGGAAGCATCCGGATAGCGCTCTTCATCCATTTCGAGGATATTGCCCTTGAGGCCCTTGCGCGTCTGTGTCTGGACGGTGATCTCAGTGCCTTCCGGGAACTCGGTGGCAAAGGAGAAACGTCCGTCTCCGGACAGCCGGGCATAATCCATGCCCGTCATCGGGCCGTGGGTCGCATACAGCGAAACCCTCCCGTCCTTCATGGTATTGAATGCGAATCCGACCGCCCTTCCGGAAAGTTCCTGATACTTTTCCGCGGCGATCTCAGGCCTGACATATTCGCCTTTCAGGGCCTTTGGAATATCATAACGGCGCCATGCCTGCGTGAGCATCAGGGCGTCCATATAGGGCATTCCCTCCGGGGTAAAAAAATCGGAAGGGCCTTCGACCCTGCCCCTGATTTCCGACGAAAGCAGCAGGGTGGAGACAATACTCTCCGCTTCCGGAACCGCCGCTCCGGAGTCTGTCACGCCAATCGCAAGGCTCGCGCCGCTCGCGGACGGCAAAGCCCGGCCGGAAACGCTGAACCTCGCCTTGACCCGCTGTCTAGTACCGTAAACGGCCGGTTCCCGGAACCCGTCCAACTTTATGTCCGTCTCGCCGAAATGGAAGAACAGGCGTTCGCTGATCACATTGTAATCACCGTCGAAAAGCACGCAATTGACGATTCCGGCCTTGATCCGGCCGGCGGGGATATCGCCGAAGTCGATGGAATAATAGTCCCTGTCCCGTTCCCACTCCGTGCAAAGGATCACCCGTCCT
>ONFK01000095.1 GCA_900317065.1 uncultured Bacteroidales bacterium | reverse complement strand
TTCGGCCGCCGCGGCATCCTGAACATCCGCCAGAACCTTCAGGGCCGCATCATGGATATCGAGAAGGCGAATGTCTACAAGAAGTACTCCGAGAAGGTGGGCGAGGTGTTCACCGGCGAAATCTATCAGACCTGGTCCCGCGAGGTCCTGCTTCTCGACGAAGACGGCAACGAGTTGCACATCCCCAAGGAGGAGCAGATCCCCGGAGAGCGTTTCAAGAAGAACGATACCGTACGCGCCCTCATCAAGAAGGTGGAGATGCGCAACAATACCACTCCCTACATCACCCTTTCCCGCGTCGATCCCGACTTCCTCGCACGCCTCTTCGAAATGGAGGTTCCCGAGATTGCAGACGGCCTCATCACAATCAAGAAGGTGGTCCGCGTGCCCGGCGAGCGTGCCAAGGTCGCGGTTGAATCCTACGATGAGCGCATCGATCCTATCGGAGCCTGCATCGGCGTCAAGGGCGGCCGCGTGATCGGCATCGTCCGCGAACTCCGCAACGAGAACATCGACGTCCTCCAGTGGTCCTCCAATCCCAAGCTCCTCATCCAGCGCGCCCTCACTCCCGCACGTGTCAGCTCCATCGACATGGGCGAGACTCCCGAAGACAAGGTGAAGGTCTACATGCTTCCCGAGGAAGTGCAGAAGGGTATCGGCCGCGGCGGCGTCAACGTGCAGCTGGCCGGCATGCTGGTAGGCCGCGAGATCGAGGTATGGCGCGAAACTCCCAAGGGAGAGGTCGCAAACGAAGAGGAAGACGACGTCGCACTTGAGGAATTCACCAATCCCGAATACGGCCGCACCATCGACGGATGGGTTATCGACAAACTCAAGAGCATCGGCTGCGACACAGCCCGCAGCGTGCTCGCTATCGATCCCGAAGACCTTGCAAAGCGTGCAGACCTTGACATGGAGACCGTCGAGGATGTCCGCAGCATTCTCTCCGCAGAATTCGAAGACTAATTTTAGAAAAAAGGGGTTAATATATGGCAGAAATCAGACTCAACAAGATAATGCGGCAGTTCAATATCGGACTGCAGGACCTTGTGGATTTCCTCAAGGCCCAGGGGGCGGACGTGGAGGAGGATAATCCTAACGCAAAATTCTCCGATGAATATCTCCCTGCTATCCAGAAGCAGTTCGGGGCCGACCTGAAAGCTGCGGAGGAGGCGAATGAAAGGGCGATAAAGATGTCGGATATCCTGGAGAATTCCGGGAAGAAGAAGGAGGAGCAGGCTGAGGAGGAGGATGAGGAGCGCGTGATCGTGCGTACCAACACGCTCGCGCACAAGAAGAGCGAGCCCAAGGCAGAGCCCGAACCTGAGCCTGTGCCCGAACCCGAGCCTGAACCCGTACCGGAACCGGAGCCTGAGCCGGAACCCGAACCCGTCGCCGAGCCTGAACCCGCTCCCGCACCTGAGCCCGAGCCGGAACCCGAGCCCGTTTCCGAGCCCGAACCGGAACCCGAGCCGGAGCCTGAACCCGAACCCGTCGCCGAGCCTGAGCCCGAACCGGAACCTGAACCGGAGCCCGCTCCCGCACCGGAGAAACCCGCCCCTGCCGTTGCTGAAAAGACCCCTGCAGCAGCTAAGGAAGAAGGTTTCAAGGTCGTAGGCAAGATAGATCTTTCCCAGTTCGACAGGAAGCCTGCCAAGAAACGCGAGCGCATCGCGAAGGGCACCCAGAAAGTGGATGTCGCCAAGGCCGGCGCCAATATCGAGCGCAGCCCCAAGAAGGACAAGAATGCATCCCAGCAGCAGGGAGGCGGCAAGGGCCGCAAGCGCGACCGCTTCAAGCCCGCCATGACCGAGGCGGAACTGGAAGAGATGCAGAAGGAGATACAGAAGCAGGTCAAGGAGACATACGCCAAGATGAACGAGGGCAAGAAGAACAACTTCGGTGCGAAATACCGCAAGGAGAAGCGCGAACTTGCCGCTCAGCGCACCCAGGAAGAGCTCGAACAGCAGTCCGCCGACAAGAAGGTGCTGAAAGTCACCGAGTTCGTGACGGTCAACGACCTTGCCACCCTGATGAACAACACCCCTGTGAACAATGTCATCGGAGCATGCATGAGCCTGGGCCTGATGGTGTCCATCAACCAGCGCCTCGACGCTGAAGCTCTGGTGCTCGTGGCCGAGGAATTCGGCTACAAGGTGGAATTCGTAGGCGCAGAACTGACCAACGAAATCGAGTCCGCCGAGGAGGCTGACAAGGAAGAAGATCTCGTGCCCCGTCCTCCGGTAATTACCGTCATGGGCCACGTCGACCACGGCAAGACCTCGTTGCTCGACTATATCCGCAAGACGAATGTCATCGCCGGCGAGGCGGGCGGCATCACCCAGCACATCGGTGCGTACAACGTGCGCCTCGAAGACGGCCGCCGCATCACCTTCCTCGATACCCCGGGCCACGAAGCCTTCACGGCAATGCGTGCCCGAGGCGCCCAGATGACCGACCTTGCCATCATCATCATCGCAGCCGACGACGCCGTGATGCCGCAGACTGTCGAGGCCATCAACCACGCGCAGGCGGCCGGCGTTCCCATGGTGTTCGCAATCAACAAGATAGACAAGCCCGGCGCATCCGCCGACAAGATCTACCAGCAGCTTTCCCAGATGAACATCCTCACCGAGGCCTGGGGCGGCAAGTACCAGTGCCAGGAGATATCCGCGAAGCACGGTCTCAATGTCGACAAACTCCTCGAGAAGGTGCTCCTGGAGGCCGACATGCTCAACCTCAGGGCCAATCCCAAGCGTCTGGCGCAGGGAGCCGTCATCGAGTCTTCGCTCGACAAGGGCCGCGGCTATCTCGCCACCATTCTCGTGCAGAACGGAACCCTTCATCAGGGCGACATCATCCTCAGCGGAAGCTACTACGGCCGCGTGAAGAGCATGTTCAACGAGCGCGGACAGCGCGTGATGGAGGCAGGTCCCTCCACTCCCGTGTCGGTGCTCGGCCTGAACGGTGCTCCCGCCGCAGGTGAGAAGTTCAACGTGCTCACCGACGAAAAGGAGGCCAAGAGCATCGCCGCCAAGCGCGAGCAGCTCATCCGCATCCAGGGTATCAAGACCCAGAAGCACATGACCCTCGAAGAGATCGGCCGCCGTATCAGCATAGGCAACTTCAAGGAACTCAACATCATCGTCAAGGGCGACGTGGACGGTTCCGTGGAGGCACTCTCCGATTCCCTCATCAAGCTCAGCACCGAGCAGATACGCGTGAATGTCATCCACAAGGCTGTGGGTGCCATCTCCGAGAGCGATATCCTGCTCGCCGAGGCATCCGACGCAGTCATCATCGGATTCCAGGTGCGCCCGACGGTGGAGGCCCGCAAGGCGGCCGAGAAGGAAGGTATCGAAATCCGCCTCTACTCCGTCATCTACGACGCCATCAACGAAGTCAAGGACGGTATGGAGGGTATGCTCGAGCCTGAGAAGAAGGAAGAAGTCATCGCAACCGCCGAAATCAAGCAGACCTTCCACATCAGCAAGGTCGGCACCATCGCCGGCTGTATCATGCGCGAAGGCAAGATGGTTCCCAGGGCGCAGGTCCGCCTCATCCGCGACGGCATCGTGGTCTACACCGGCGAGCTCGGTTCGCTGAAGATAGGCAAGGACGACGTCAAGGAGGTCGCCGCCGGCAAGGAATGCGGTATGAGCATCGCCGGATTCAACGACATCAAGGAAGGCGACTTCATCGAGGCCTTCAAGATCGTGGAAATCAAGAGGACATTGTAAAACGCCCCCTTCATGGCAGACGAAAAGATAATATTCTCGATGAACGGGGTGGGCAAGGTCTTGCCTCACAACAACAAGGTTATCCTCAAAGATATCTATCTCTCGTTTTTCTACGGTGCGAAGATAGGTATCATAGGTCTCAACGGTTCCGGAAAATCCACCCTCCTCAAGATTATCGCAGGAGTGGAGAAGGGCTACCGCGGCGAGGTGGTATGGGCTCCCGGCTATTCTGTAGGCTATCTGGAGCAGGAACCTCAGATGGATCCCGAAAAAACCGTCATCGAAGTGGTGCAGGAAGGCGTACAGGAGGTGATGGACCTGCTCTCCGAATACAACGAAATCAGCCTGAAGTTCATGGAACCGATGGATGATGACCAGATGTCCGCACTGATTGAGCGCCAGGGCGAGCTGACAGAACTGATAGAGCATCACAACGGCTGGGAGATCGATTCCAAGCTCGAGAGGGCTATGGATGCCCTGCAGTGCCCTCCTGCCGATGCGCTGGTGAAGAATCTCTCTGGAGGAGAACGCCGTCGCGTGGCTCTCTGCCGCCTGCTGTTGCAAGAGCCCGACGTGCTGCTTCTCGACGAACCTACCAACCACCTCGATACCGAGAGTATACAGTGGCTCGAGGCCCATCTGCAGCAATACAAGGGCACGGTAATCGCCGTCACGCACGACCGCTACTTCCTCGACAACGTCGCAGGATGGATCCTGGAACTCGACCGTGGCGAGGGCATTCCCTGGAAGGGGAACTATTCCTCGTGGCTGGAGCAGAAGACCCAGCGCCTGGCGATGGAAGAGAAGCAGGAGAGCAAGCGCCGCAAGACCCTGGAACACGAACTCGAGTGGGCCAGGATGGCTCCCAAGGCACGCCACGCCAAGAGCAAGGCCCGTCTGGGCGCATACGAGAAACTGGCTTCCGCCGATGCCAGGGAGAAGGAGCAGAATCTGGAGATATACATCCCCAACGGCCCCAGGCTCGGCAATAAGGTAATCGAGTTCAGCGGCGTGAGCAAGGCCTACGGCGACAAACTCCTGTTCGAGAACCTGAGCTTCAGCCTGCCGCCCGCCGGCATAGTGGGCGTGATCGGCCCGAACGGTGCGGGAAAGACGACTCTCTTCCGCCTGATCATGGGGCTGGAAAAGGCCGACAAGGGAAATATAGAGATAGGGGAGACGGTGAAGATTTCGTACGTCGACCAGCAGCATAAGAGCATCGATCCCGACAGGACCGTGTTCGAGACCATCGCCGGCAACTCCGAATGGGTGCGCATAGGCAACCGCGATTTCAACGCCCGTTCCTGGGTGTCACGTTTCAATTTCTCGGGAGCCGACCAGGAAAAGCTCTGCGGAGTGCTCTCCGGCGGTGAGAGAAACCGTCTGCATCTGGCGCTGACTCTCAAGGACGAGGGCAACGTGCTGCTTCTCGACGAACCCACCAACGATGTGGACGTGAACACCATCCGTGCCCTGGAGGAAGGTCTTGAGAATTTCGCCGGCTGCGCCGTGGTGATCTCCCACGACCGCTGGTTCCTCGACCGTATCGCCACGCACATCCTCGCCTTCGAGGGCGACAGCAGCGTGTATTTCTTTGAGGGCAGTTACTCCGAATACGAGGAAAACCGCAAGGCCCGCCTCGGCGATACCGAACCCAAACGCTTCAAATACAAGAAGTTGATGTAGTAGAGGCGGTTGCCTCCAGTTTTGCGATGAATTCCTTCGGCGTGTATATCGGAATGTCGGTGTATGCGCCGAAGTGTTTTTTGTCTCTGGTTATAATTACATCGCAATTCCCGTCATCTGCACAGAAAATCTGCAATGCGTCTTCGAAATCCGGGCAGTCGGACTTGAGTGCATTATAGTAACACATATCACTCATTGGTAATGTATTTACCGAGTGGAAAAGCTCTTTCATACATTTGACTGATTCTTCTTTTCCGACCCGTTTCCGGAGGGAATATGCTGTGTTTGCTACGGACAGAATGGAAATGTATACCCTTATCTGCTGGTCTTTCCTTGCCAGATCGACAATCTGTGCCGCTTCAATTTGCCCGCCCCTGTCTGGAAAGTACAGATCAAGTATTACGTTTGTGTCAATAAATATTTTCATTTCCCAAAGATGTAAGCCAGTCTGTCGTCTTCCTTCAATTCCTCATCGGTAAAGCTCTTGTAGTTCCTTGTGAGAGCTCTGGTTTCAGGTGAAATGTCCCTGATGGTGGCTGCTCCCGGCCACTGAAAGTCGGCAGGAGTAGCCTTGGTCAGAATATCTTCTACAAAAGCGTTGAGGCTCTGACCTTTTGCCTTAGCCTTTCTTTTCAGTCTGTTAAGTAGCGCCGTATCCAAGCGGAACGCTGTCTGTACTCTTGTCGTCGTTTGCATAACAATCAGTATTATTTACCGCAAAGGTAATAATATATATAACAAATTCAAATAGTGTTATACAATTAAGGCAAAAAAATAGTCCGAACGAATCGGACTATAGTGGTTGAGATATGAGGATTCGAACCTCAACTGAGAGTGCCAAAAACTCTAGTGCTGCCATTACACCATATCTCAATTCCGGGGTGCAAAGATACGAAAATTATCTTTTAGATTTCAAGTAATCGCGAACAAGAGACCCACATTCCTCGGCAAGGATGCCGGACAGGACTTCCGTGCGCGGATGCAGCA
>ONFK01000024.1 GCA_900317065.1 uncultured Bacteroidales bacterium | reverse complement strand
AGTTCCGGAGCGGATGCGACCTCATCACCCTGTCCCATGAGGCTTTCTCAAGGGAAGGGTTCGCTGAAGGTGCCGTCACGGCGGCACTCCTCACCGAAGGGCTTACCGGAGTACACGAATTCAAAGACCTGATATTATGACAGAGTTCAAAGGTTGCGGAACAGCGTTGTTCACGCCGTTCAAAGACGGTAAACCGGACCTCGAGGCGATGGCCGCCTGTGTCCGCCGTCAGGTAGAATACGGGATAGATTTCCTCGTCCCCCTCGGCACAACGGGAGAGACTCCCACGCTCAGCGATGCCGAGAAACTCGATGTGTTCCACTGCACCCGCGAGAATGCGGGAGGCCTGCCGGTAGTGGTGGGAGTGGGGACCAACAGCGTGAACGGCACGCTCGCGAACATACGCCTGCTGAACGAGGCGGACGCTTTCCTCGTAGTGGTGCCCTACTATAACAAACCCCCGCAGAGAGGCATCTACGAATATTTCAAGACCATCGCCGGCGAAACCGACAAACCCGTCATCCTCTATAACGTGCCCGGCCGCACCGGTTCCAACATCGAGGCGGAAACCACTCTCCGGCTGGCTAGCGACGTGCCCAACATCGTGGCCATCAAGGAAGCGTCCGGCAAATTCGAGCAGATAAATGCCATACTCGAAGGGCGCCCCGAGGGCTTCAAGGTGTTGAGCGGAAACGACGAGGACACGCTCGCGCTGATGATAGCCGGGGCGGACGGAGTGATTTCCGTCGCTTCGAACGTGGTGCCCGCGCTGATGGCCGACTTCGTGCATGCCGCGCAGGAAGGCAATTTCGAGAAGGCCTCCGACTTCGACAAGAAACTCGCCGAGCTCTTCAAGAATCTATTCATAGAGCCCAACCCCATCCCCGGGAAGGCCGCGATGGGCCTGCTTGGCCTGATGGAGAACAGTCTGCGCCTGCCGCTGGTGACCGCCACCGCCGGGACGGAATCAATCATGAAAAAAACACTGAAAAAACTTTATCTGTTATGAGCGAAATAAGCCTCGAACGATTCAACGAAGTAATGGATGCTCTGGAGAAGGGCGAGGTGCGCGTGGCCGAAAAGGTGGACGGCGTATGGAAAGTGAATTCCTGGGTGAAGGAGGTGATACTTGCAGGATTCCGGCTGGGGACCATTGTGGAGATGCCGGGCGGATTCCTTGACAAGAACACCTTCCCCGTGCGGAAGTTCACTCCTGCGGACGGAGTGCGCGTCGTTCCGGGCGGAAGCGCGGTGAGGCGCGGGGCCTACATGGCTCCGGGCAGCATCATCATGCCGCCGGCATACGTAAACGTAGGCGCTTATGTAGATTCCGGCACCATGGTGGACTCCCACGTGACCATCGGCTCCTGCGCCCAGGTGGGCAAGAACGTGCACGTGTCGGCATCCACCCAGATAGGCGGTGTGCTGGAGCCTGCCGGAGCAACCCCGACAATCATCGAGGACGGAGCTTTCGTGGGAGGCAACTGCGGAATCTACGAGGGGACCATAGTGCAGGAGGGTGCGGTCATCGCAAGCGGTGTGATAATTACTTCTTCTACAGCGATTTACGATGCGGTGAAGGGAGATTTTATCCGCCGCAACGCCGAAGGGCGCATCGTGGTGCCGAAGAACGCCGTGGTCGTGAGCGGCAGCAAGCCCATCGTCAAGGGCCCGGCCGCCGAAGCCGGCGTACATCTCTACTGCCCCGTCATAATCAAATACCGCGACGACAAGACCGCCGGCAGCGTGCAGCTGGAGGAGTTGCTGAGGTAGATTATTTAAACTTCTTTATTACCAACCAACATTTTGTACCAGATTGGGATTATGTGAAAGGTCAGTCTGACTGATTGGCCAGAAATAATCTTTTCGTCCAAAGGTTTGGTTAAATATCAAAACCTTATTATAGTATTCTTTGGGTGAAGCTTTACTCACGTCGTACCCATAGATGCCCTTTTTATACTCGCTTGGCGCTGTCTTCCATCTTCTGATGTCCCAAAAACGCTGCCCTTCGAAACAAAGCTCTATAAGGCGCTCCTGATGGATAACTTCACGCATGCCGGATTGAGTACAATAGAAACCCGGATTGTTTGAATAGTTGTCCCAGGCCGTTTTTACATCAGGAATACCTGCTCGCAAACGAACCGCATCCAAATACTTATATAGTTCTTCACGATGCTCACCGTTGGGCCCTTCCGCCTCATTAATTGCCTCTGCATAAAGCAGGTATAGGTCTGCCAGGCGGATTACAGGCCATGGATACCAATAGGACACAAAAGAATTGGTCCTCGGGAAGTTACATGCAAGCGGATACAATTTCTTTGCGAAATACCCTGTAACCGGCCCCACTTCGTCTCCAGTCTTACCTTCGTGCCCACCATTTCGGCACTCGATGTGCAGGACATCGTCCCAGCTAAGGTAGTTATAGTTTGTAAGCTCTCCCAGCCACTTTCCTCCGTCAAAACCGAGGAAAGCATAAAAACGAGGTTCTCTATTAAAGTTTTGAGTAACAGTGGTATAGTATTGCTCAATATAGCATCTATGATCGGCTGTTCCCTTTTTTAAATCCTGCATATTTAAAATGCTCAACTCCTTGTCATACCTTATGGGGAGACCATTATGACTATAGAATTGATCGACTATTTTTAAAGGAACGCCAATAAATCGGTAGCCGCCAATGCTGTGAGGATATTGTGTCATGTTGGGGATGGTCAATTGCTGGAATATGGACATCGCGGAGGTGTTTGTTTGAGAATTACCCCAAATAAGTTCGCTGTTCCAGCGCAGATTGAACGCGTTTCTTAGTGTAAGGGTTGTCTTGAGAGTGTCTGGCATTATATACGAAATATCCTCTCCCTCATATAACTCGATTTGAGCCTCTTTACAAGCATCAATTGCTTTCCCGCATGCCTCTACCGCATATGCCCAACGCGTCTGTTTTTCGGTTTCCGTTTTGGAAGGAAATAGTCTATTGCCCTGATCATCGGTCAAATCGGCAAACTCCTCATTGCCGTTAAACAAAGGACTTGCCGCAAATACTGCGACTTTCGCCTTCATGGCAGCACAAATTGTGCGTGTGATTTTAATGCTATGGAAGTAATTGTCCGACGACAACATCTGTTCTGCCGATGACATTAAGGAAAGCACTTCGTCAAAGCATTCGTCTATGTTATTTCTCGGAACATGCTTGAGTTCCTCAGTGGTCATGCCAGAAGAATCGACTGGTATCAAGGGAATCGGGCCCCATTTCTTTATAAGGTGGAAATAGAAAAACGCCTTTAGAAAGGCCGCCTCACCAAACATCTGATTTCGCATATCATTACTTCCAAGCGTAGTGTTTTTAATCTTTCGCAGGAAGTAATTGCATTGGCTGACACCTTCATATATAAACGACCAATCATTGGCATAAGTCGAACTGCTGGATTGCTTCCCGAGTGCAATTTGGAATAGCCTGTTAGGGACGCGCGCGGCGGTATTAGAAACACGGCGACCGTCCAAATCCCACAATTCGTCTCCACCCAACATTGCTGCATCTTCAGCAACATTCCCATAATCTGGGAAATATGAATATAACTTCTCCAGGTCATTCTGTGCTTCTTCGAGCGAAGCAAAACCAGAATTAGCCTCCTCGACAAGACTGTCGAGATTGATTATGGAATAATTCTTTATTACACCCCGTTTAATTTCTACTTTGTTATTTGTTGATTTAGTAATCACCTTTTGTTCTCCAGAAACAGGGTCTAAGTAACAGATGTCAACTGAGAACCCAGATAAAATCGTCACGGGCAGGGGAAAGAAAAAATCGTAAGGCCCCTCTGTTTTATTCTCCGGAACACGTATTTCTACCTTGGAATCCTTTGAAGAAAGCAAGTCCAATTTAAAAATGGGAGAGTCCTCCGACATATCGACATTTCCCCATCCATTAATGGGTTCTCCGTTATTACCGAAAAGGACTACGGCTTTAAGTTTCTCTGCAGATAACACTCTGATATGGATTAATCCACATGTCTGTTTGAAGAAAAGCGTGCCGCCACTGCTTTTTGCAATCATTGGGATTCTAACACTATCCCCATCCATAAAACCACCTGCCAGCTTCACTTTTACCACGTTAGGGTCTGTGGGATCATATTCAGAGTCGCGGTATGGATAGTATGCATAAAATTTGTTTCCTCCAATCCCTTCTCCTACGAAATGCCCTTCATCGTTCCAATAAAAAGCAACAGGCCCTTGAATGTCGCTCACGACACCAATACTATCCTTTATATTCCAGGAAACCGAGCCATTATTAAATGAGGCTTTCGTTATAGCTTCTTCAAGGTCAGCATCGAAAGAATCAAAATATGAAGACACATACTGTTCCGTCTGCTTGGAACAACCAATAACAGATAAAACAACAAGTATCAATAATCGACAAATCTTCTTCATGTTTCTACCAATTATTCTCGTCTTCGTTTGTAAAAGATTCCGAATTCCCCTCTGCAGTAACAGTATTAACAGTCACTGAGCATCCTTTGTACAAATAATCCAGTCGGATGATAATATCGGCCATTCCAGGGGCAATGGCTGTGACAATGCCTTCTGGATCGACCGTTGCAACAGAAGGAGATGACGACGAATATGTGATATCCTGTTGTCGGGATGCAGGTTGAACATCCACCTCCATCTTAAAGACCTCCCCTGGCCGCATTTTTAAATTGGTGACACTTAACGATAGCGATAAATCCTCCACACCGGACTCTCCATTATTCAGTTCTTCACAGGAGCCGAATAAAAACATGGAGAAGATTAAAGACAATAAAAACCGTTTCATATGCTTACTGTACCAATTCCCAAGGAGTAATCTCTCCAGTTTGTATTTGACGATTCGAAGCATCATGGCCATATTCGAAAGTGTTAAACGTGTTTACAAACACCACGCGCAGATAGCGGACAGCATCGTTACAACGAGGATATTGTTCTGGATCTAATTCGAAATTGTTTCCAGCATTATACTCTTGGATATCATCACTCGTAATTGTACCTACAAGTCCATTATCCAAATACCCGGATGGTTTAGCCTGAGTGAATGAACCAAGAGGGAACCATACATTCGTGTCAAAACCATAAGGATTATCAATGGTTGGATTAAGTATTTTCCCTGAAGGCTTGCCAATAGACCCATCTGGCTGCATTTCACCAGAAGAGCCCCAAAACTCATAATCGCGTACTGCTCCACCACCAAAAACGACATAACCAATACGTGGCAGGGTTTGAATACGGGACAATTGGGCAGCCTTCCCCAAATCAATTGTCAACCAGGCAGGAGAGGGACAATTCTCTTTACTGACAAAAAAGTGCGGGATTGAACTTAAGCCGGAACCATCCCAAAGCGCTTCTATCGGATAATTAACAGAGTTATTTGGCTTACAGTTATCATCCGCAACAGAAGCATAGGAAAACAGGGACTTATCCAGCAATCTCTCCTGGTACTTAATTGAGACATCAATAACAAAGACTTTGGATGTGTTTTGCCAAGGATCCTCAAGGTATACTCCAAATGTATTGCTCCCTAATGGTAAATCAATAAACACCTCTGCCCCAACTGAACTGATGGTTGTATACGACTCCCATTCATTGTAATTGTCCGTTCCTCCTTTTGAAGGTTTTTTCAGCACAACGGCATTTATCGCACATCCAGCTTCCCCTATACCATTCATAATTACCTGCATGCCTGTTTTCTTTTCCTTCAACACAACGGAAGCATCCAGGACCCACGATTTATTTGTAGTAAAAGAAACAATCCCGCCAAGATGTTGTTCAACATCGTTGATGGTTACATACGGCTGATAATAGTAAGTAGTATTCGGGGTCAACCGCCCAACCATCAAACTAATTTTTCCATCTACAAACGAATCAGCGCCCGCCTTGTAAAGATTGGTAGCCCTTTCTCCAAACAAAAACCCATACTCTATGGTTTTGAATATTAATCCTGTAGTATCGATTGCTGCATTTAACGTTGCGTTGGCCATGCCTATATCAGATGCTTGCTCAGAGTGAACAATGTCTGGTATAGCATTTGTCGAGAACGAAAGAGTGTCTCCATGCAGACACAAATCATCTATGTATATTGTGGCGCTGTAGTAATACGTCGTACCCTGGATCAATTTGTCGAGGATCCTTTTCATGACACCGTCGTTTTCCTCGCAATCAAGGAACAAGCCCAAATCGTTCTTTGATAAACCGAAAATAAAACCAGTCCGAAGTTTCCCATAATAAACATCTTTTGTATCAATATGGGCAACAATTGTAGCTCCCGACTCACTAACTCCTTCAGCTGGTTTTGATGCAATAATGCCATCAACCCCCTTGGTGGTAAATGATTGTATTTCTCCCATGGAAACATCCTGACCCGATAAAACATATGGTCTCCAGAAGTAGCGGGTGTTTGGGGTTAAATAATTCAATAAAACCTTATACAGCCCGCTGGAACTTACATCCTTCGCCTTAACACTCGTAGCATTAATAGGTGTAACATCCGGAGATGAGGAATACAGTATACCGACTTCAGCACCCTGGTTCTCAATACCAACCTTCCCTACAGCGGCGGTAACGATAGCACTTATGCTGGTAATATGGGAGGTCTCGCATACATTGTTTTGAAAAGACTGTTCAATTTCTGAATCACAGGAAACGAAAACCAGTCCAACAACAAAAGCAAATAGCAAAATAAAAATTAAAGGGGATTTCCTTTTCATAACTACACTGTTATGCACAAATATACTCTTTTATTCAATATACTCAAACAATCATTCCACCACATTTTAAGTTTCAGGGGGTTCGTTTTATTCGGAAAGCAATACTTTAGCAAAAATTAGTTTTGGATTTGATATTAAAACTACTATCTTTGCGATGAAGTACAATGAATTGGAAAAGAGACTGAGAGAAGTAAAAAGAAAGACATTGTTTAACATTTTAAAAGACGCTGGCATAAAATGAAAAGGATTGTTACTGTTACGTTGGAAAGGGGAAAGAATGGATCGTATTCAGCTTTTATTTCAAGCGATAATTGTCCGTTTGGGTGTATTGGCGAGGGGATGACCGCCAAAGAAACGGAAGAAGACTTTTTTGCCGGGGTGGAAGATATGAGAAGGGTATATGCCAAGAGCGGAAAGCCTTTTCCTGAACTTGCTTTTCGTTTCAAGTACGATGTTCCGTCTTTTCTGGGCTACTATGCTTACGCATTCTCTCTTGCAGGACTTCAAAGGATTACCGGAATCAACCAAAGGCAACTCAGCCATTACGTAAACGGGGTTCGGAGACCATCAAAGCGAACCACACAGAAGATAGAAACAGCTCTCAGGCGTTTTGCCACAGAGCTTTCACAAATAACATTGCTGTAACCCGCCGGCAGCGTGCAGCTGGAAGATCTGCTGAGGTAGCGACGATAGCTTTAACGTAATTCACCACACCCCGCCCTCCGCGGGGTGCTTTTGTTTATTATTGCAAATTATTCATGATCAAATCCTTATATCATAAGAATAATCTTTATGGTTGACCATAAGATTTATTCTCGCCACATTTTAAGTTTTAGAGGTGTCTGATTTAGCCACAATAAGTATTATTGCATAAAAAGAATGTGTTCACAAATTTGTGAATATCTGAATATTTATCTATTTTTGCAGATGCATGAGATATGCTTGTGGTTTTTGATAAGGAATATTTGAAATCCTTGTACGTAGAAGGGAAATGTGATGACAAGAAGCACTGGTTTCAACCTGAAATCGTTTCAAAGTATGTTCGTGTTATTAAACTGATGTGCTCCGTGAAGGATGTTTCAGGTTTAATAGTTTATAAATCACTTCATTACGAACGATTGAAAGGGGACAAACAAGGGCTTTCATCGGTTAGGGTGAACAACAAATACAGAATAGAATTTGAAGAATGGTACGAGGAAGGAGAAACAATTGCAACAATTTGCAATATAACAGAACTATCTAACCATTACGATTAATTATGGCGATAAATAAAATAAATCCTGATATGGTTGCGAATAATCTGGTCCCTTTTGAACCAGTGCATCCAGGGCTGGTTCTCCGTGACGAATTGGAAAGCCGGGGCATTTCGCAGCGAAGTCTTGCGGCAAAGATGGATGTCCCACCTAGCCAACTGAACGAGATTATCAACGGGAAAAGGAATCTGACAGCAGAATATGCCCTTATGATTGAGGCTTTGTTGGGAATACCCGCCGTCCCACTGCTTCGTATGCAGACGGATTATAACCTGCAAAACGCCCGTAGGGATAAGTCATTTATCGAAAAACTCAAGTCTCTGGCATCAATTGCAGCAGCGCTATAACCCGCCGGCAGCGTGCAACTGGAGGAGTTGTTAAGATAGTTCAGACAGGAGGGCGGCGAGCCGGGCAGTGAGGGCGCTGCGGCTGTAGTCGGATGCCGCTGCTACGCGTTGGCGTTGTTCCGGCCGGGTAATGCAGGCTTGCCCTTTGCCCGCCGCGGACGGCATAGCAGCGGCATCCCGGATAAACGCAGACGGATCTGCATCCCAATCGAACATTATGCCGGTGCCGGTAGCACGCAGAAGTTCCGCTGCTGCACTGTCGGTGGGGCCGATTCCCAGAATGGATGGTCCCGCCGCCATGCACTCAAAGATTTTACCAGGGTAAACTTTTGAATATTCGGGACCATGACGCAACGGAAGCAGTATGATATCCGCCTGCCTCAACTCGGCAACGGACTCAGGATGAGGCAGATAGCCAAGAAGTTTCAGCTGCGCACCAAGTCCTGTCTCAACAATGGAATCGACAATTTCGGGATCAACCTTGCCAGCCAGACGTATCTCCAGGCGCTGCGCGAAATCCGACGATTCGGAACACAGACCGGCCAGAGCGTTCCACAGTTCCAGAGGATTTCCGTCGGAAGCGAAAAGCCCGGTATGCACGACGCGGAACTTGCCGTCCGTGCGCTCAGGCAAATCCGCGGCAAAATCGGATTCATCGTATCCGTTCGTAATCAGATGCACCGGAGTAGAAGTGCGGGAGGCGAAATCCGCCTGCACGCGCGGAGTCACCGAAATGACTGCCGTAGCCTCATCCAGCACGGATTTTTCCAGCCGGAAATGGCGGCGCCGCACCCACGGCAGCAGGGGCAGATTCTCGAAAAAGAACATCTTTGTCCAAGGGTCACGGAAATCCGCCACCCACGGCACTCCGAGACGCCGGTGAAGCCCACGGCCGATAAGATGCACCGACTGCGGCGGGCCCGTGGTAACTATCACATCCACAGGATGTTCCTCAAGATACGAACACAGGAACTTAACCGACGGACGCACCCATCCGGCACGCGGATCCGGCACGAAGAGGTTACTGCGTATCCACAGCATCAGCCGCTGTTTCCAGCTCTTTTTCTGGGAATTGATGGGATTCACCCCGGACCCCTTCGCCGAGCCTCGCCCCATCAGTTTGTGATAGATGGCATACGGCTCACGGATAGGGCGCTTCAGAACCTCAACCTCATCAGGAATATCCGCCAGAAGGCTTTCGTCTACAGCAAGTTGCTCGGGATTGGACGGAGTGTAAATTACCGGCTGCCATCCCTGCGAAGGCAGATACTTCGCGAACTTCAGCCAGCGCTGCACCCCCGAGCCTCCGGTCGGAGGCCAGTAGTAGGTTATGACGAGCACCCTACGCATCGAGGCCTATCTCTTCTTTCATCGTCCGGAGCAGGTCGAAGGCCTGCATCGGGGTCATATTGTTGAGGTCGGCGGATTCGAGGCGCGCCCGCAGAGCCGAAAGTGTAGGGTCGTCCAGTTGGAAGAGATTCAGCTGCACCGAACCGTCGTCCTGCACCGCGCCCGCGGATGCAACGGCCTTGACGCTGTTCTCCTTGCGTTCGAGGTCCTTCAGCGTACGCTCGGCGCTCTCCACTATCTCGCGAGGCATTCCGGCAAGGCGCGCGACGTGGATACCGAAGCTGTGCGACACCCCGCCCTCGGTCAGTTTCCGCAGGAAAATCACATCCTTCCCCACCTCCTTGACCGCGATGTGGAAGTTCTTCACGCGGGGATAAATGTCTTCGAGGTCGTTGAGCTCGTGGTAGTGCGTTGCGAAGAGTGTCTTGGCGCCTTTGCCGAATTTGTGGATGTACTCCACCAGGGCGCGGGCGATGCTCATGCCGTCGTAGGTGGAGGTGCCGCGCCCGATCTCGTCGAGCAGCACCAGGGAACGCGCGGACAGGTTGTGCATGATCATCGAGGTCTCGAGCATCTCCACCATGAAGGTGGATTCGCCGCGGGAGATGTTGTCGGTGGCGCCGACGCGGGTGAAAATCTTGTCGAAATACCCCATGCGCACCGATTCGGCGGGCACGAACGATCCCACCTGCGCCATCAGCACAATCAAGGCCGTCTGCCGCAGCAGGGCGGACTTGCCTGCCATGTTCGGGCCGGTCAGGATCATTATCTGGGTGGAGGACGAGTCGAGGTGCACGTCGTTCGGCACATATTCCTCGCCCGGGGCCATCAGGGTTTCGATGACGGGATGGCGGCCGGCCTTTATGTCGAGGACGCTGCCGGAGTCGACCTCCGGACGGCAGTATCTGCGCTCTATGGCCTGCACGGCGAATCCGGAGAGCACGTCGAGTTGGGAGACGACATCGCAGTTTGCCTTGATGTCGCGTATGCTCTTCTGCACTTCGGCCACCAGAGCGGCGTAGATGCGGCTTTCGAGCTCGTAGATATTGCCCTCCGCGTTCAGGATCTTCTGCTCGTACTCCTTGAGTTCCTCGGTTATGTAGCGTTCGGCACCTACCAAAGTCTGCTTGCGAACCCACTCGGGCGGCACCTGGTCTTTGAAGGTATTGCGGACCTCCAGGTAGTAGCCGAAAACGTTGTTGTATCCTATCTTAAGGGAAGAAATCCCCGTGCGCTCCACCTCGCGGGCCTGCATCTGCAGCAGATAATCCTTGCCGCCGGTGGACAGTTCGCGGTATTCGTCCAGGGTCTTGTCCACTCCGGGGGCGATGACGGGGCCCTTGCCTATCTGCGCGGCGGGATCCTCCGCCATTGTGGTCTCGATGCGGGCGAGCAGTTTGCCGCAGTTCTTCATCCCCCTGATCAGCTTGTCCAGGGCTTCGACGCCGGTGTCGGTGCAGAGGGTCTTGATGGGTTCCATCTGCCTCAGGGACCTGCGCAGCTGCATCATCTCGCGTGGCAGTATCTTGCCGGTTGCCGCACGTGCGAGGATGCGCTCGAGGTCGCCCACGTCGCCGATCAGACGGCGGATTTCATCGAGAGGGCCGTCGTTGTCGTAGAAGAACTGCACCACATCGTAGCGGGCGTTCAGCGCGTTGCGGTCAATTATCGGCATCGACAGCCAGGACCTCAACAGGCGCGCGCCCATGGGGGAGGAACAGCGGTCGATCACATCCACCAGGCTGGTGCCCTCCTTGCCCGCGTTCGAGGCGAATATCTCCAGATTCCGTATGGTGAAACGGTCCATCCACACGAACTTGCCTTCGTCGATGCGGGAGATGCTGCAGATGTTCTGCAGGCCGCTGTGATGCGTCTGTTCGAGGTAGTAGATGAGGGCTCCGGCAGAGCAGAGGGCCTTGATGGGTTCCATCTGCCTCAGGGACCTCCGCAGCTGCATCATCTCGCGGGGCAGGATCTTGCCGGTTGCCGCACGTGCGAGGATTCGCTCTAGGTCGCCCACGTCGCCTATCAGCCGGCGGATCTCGTCGAGCGG
>ONFK01000201.1 GCA_900317065.1 uncultured Bacteroidales bacterium | reverse complement strand
AACATGACGTAGGTGCGGTCCACCTCGAGCGCCTTTGTCCGGTTCCTCTTTGTCCGGACACTGACTTTCTTCGAATCCGCGGGGGAAGCTATTGTCCTTCCCATCGTGAGGGCAGCAACCCCGGCGGCATCCATTTTGGAGACATCAATGCCAGTTATGAATTGGATACCCTCAACCTTTTCTCCGCATCGGTCGGCCTGCGCAACTGGGCTTACAGCCAGGACGCATCCATCTTCTCCGAAGCCTTGGCCGGATCTTCCCTCCTGTACAATTACAGCGGAAGCAGCATCGCCGAAGGCGGATCTGCCGGCATGGATGCCAGTTTCGACTGGCAGCACAGTTCCTCCAGGAACAAGGAAAAGATGATCACGCTCTCCTACCGGTTCTCAGGCGATCCCGAAAGGTCGTTCTCGGAGTCCGTCTACGACAAGATGACCGGCACGACGGTATATAACCGAAAGGTTGATGGCAGAAACGTCTCCCAGGAGCACACTTTCCAGGCCGACTACACCACACCTATCGGCAAGGGGCAGACACTCAGCAGCGGCCTCAAATACATCTTCCGCAACAACCATTCCGACGACGAATACTACCTCGACATGGGTTCCGGTTACGTACTTCAGAGCGTGAACGATTCAAAATATCAGCACCACAACAACATCGCCGCCCTGTATTCCGAATACGCCGTTTCGCTCGGCATGTTCTCACTCAAGGCCGGGCTCCGTTACGAGTACACCTGGCTTGACGTGGAATTTGATGACGGCACGGGATACGACGGGCATTACGACAATCTGGTTCCCAACCTGAGCATGCAGTACAATCTCGGTCAGACCTCAAATGTCGGCCTGACCTACAATATGCGAATCAGCAGGCCGGGCATCTCCTACCTCAATCCCTTCATCGACAGGTCCGGCACCACCCAGATCTCATACGGCAACCCTGATATCGAGCCCGAGAAGACTCATAACTTCGCACTCAAATACAATTTCTTCTCTCCGAAGATCATGCTCAGCAGCGGGGTTTCATACTGCTTCGGCGACGGAGGAATTTCCGCTTATCAGAAGTACGCCCCGGATCCGGACGACCCTTCCGTAATGATCATGCATTCGACCTATGGGAACATTGTGAATAACAAGACACTGGGATTCAATTACTTCATCAACTGGAATCCGTTAAAGGATACCAGAGTCTATTCCAGCGCGGATTTCGGATACAGTGTCATTTCGAGCGACGTTCTCAATCAGCGCAACAAGGGTTGGAGCGGGCATTTCATGTTAGGCGGCCAGCAGACCATCTTCTGGGACATGCGCCTCAGCGCCAATTTGTTCGCCAATACCCGCAGATACTCTCTCCAGGGATGGAACAGCGGTTTCAGCGGAGCGGCTTTGTCGCTGACAAAGAGTGTCCTTCAGGAAAAACTGAGCATTACGGTGCAGGCATTTTCAAATCTCAAAGGCGGCAGGAAAGCGTCGTTCGAAAGCCATACAAGCGGAGCCGGCTTCACGATAGACAGCAATTTTGCAGTCCCCATACGCAACATAGGGCTTGAACTCACATACAATTTCGGCAAGAACAACTTCCAGGTAAAGAAAGCCAGCAGGACCATCACGAATGACGATGTGGTCAACGCCCAGAATGCCATACAGCAGCAGAACACACAGACTCAAATGCAATAGTATAATGGTCAGATCTATCAAAATCTTCTTGTCGGCGGCCACGATCCTCTGTGCCGTCGCATGCAACTCGCCCATGCCAAGAGGCAACTGGAGCAAGGCTCCTTACGACGCCCTCTGCAAACTGATCAAGGAATGCAAGGCGGAAGCCGACGCGGCAGGGCACAATGTTAACTACGCGGTTTTCGACTTCGACAACACCACGGTCATGCAGGACGTGGAGCTTGCCGCCATGAGCTGGCAGCTGGAGAATCTCCGCGTAAGGTTCACCCCGGACGAAGTCTGGAGCATCTTCACCACCCATATCCCCGACCTCGATTCGGTGCTCGTGGAAGCCGGTGCGGAGGGCGTCACCGCGAGGATGCTGCTTACCGACATCGACAGAGACTATCGCGCCATGATGCTCAAGGCCGGTGCGCAGTGCGGCGACAAACTCGATGCAGCCCAACTTTCAGAGGTGCAGAAAATGCCTGAATATCAGGACTTCAGGGTGAAATTATGGGCCCTGTACGAGGGAGTCTACCACACCTTCGACTATCGTGAAGGTTTCTTCACCATCGCAGCTCTGTTCCACGGTTTCACGTATCCCGAGGTGGATGCTCTCGTAAAGGAAGGCGTGGCGGCGCAGGTCGCAAAGAAGTGCATCAAGGACATAGTCTGGGAAAGCCCCGACATGGGTGCCGCCGGCAAAGTACGCTATGTCATCCCAGACGGGCTTGCACTCAGCGACGAAATGCGCAGTCTATACAAAGCCCTGCAAGAGAACGGTGTCGATGTATACGTCTTCTCCGCCTCCCTCGAGGCTGCCGTCGAGGCCATGGCCTGCGATCCGCAGTATCTCGGACTGGACACTTCCCGGGTATTCGCCCTGCGCATGAAGAAAGATGATTCCGACCTCGTGCTTCAGGAATACAGGCCAGGATACGTCCGTCCCTACAAGGACGGCAAGTCCAAGGCGATACGTGCATACGTCTCTCCGCTTTACGACGGCAGGGATCCGGTACTCATCGGCGGAGACAGCATCGGAGATTACTGGATGCTCACAGAGTTCCCAGGGATGCGCGTAGGACTCATCATCGACAAGAACCAGACCGGTCCGCTCGGAGAGCTCCGGCAGCAGGCTCTGGACGCCGAGGCGGGAGGAGCTCCTTCACGCTATGTGCTTCAGAGGCGCGGAGATCCCGAACCAAGATTCAGCAGGAAGTAAAAAATGAGGGCGCTCAGACGAGCGTCCTCATTGCATTCAGAACGGCAAGCACCGTTACTCCGACATCGGCGAATACCGCCAGCCACATGGGCGCAAGGCCCAGCGCCGCGTAGAGGTTCCCGCACGAGAGGTCAAGGTCAACGGCCTCCACCCGCATGCCCCACGAGGCCGCCGCAGCCGCGGCGCAGGCAACGACCGACGTCTTGCCCACGCCTCCCCTCCCCGAGCAGAACGCGAGCACGGGCGCCCGCACCCCAACGGACGCGCGCGACGGTCCCGGGGCCACCGATACGCGACCCCCATCACATTCCGGCAGTAACCCCGGAACCGAAGCGACGCCCTTCTCCGCAGACGGCGCGGAAACAACGCCATCCAGGTCAATGACGGTATCAACGCCTGCTCGCGCGGCACGCGAGCGCAGCGATCCAGAAGGGGACCTTAAGGCGAGCACGACCTTATCGGCATGGCCATCCCGAGCAACGGCCGCCGCAAGGTTCACGTCGGAGACCCCACTCGCGGTAAGGCCGATGAGCGCGGACCTCTCGCCACGCGCGGAGGCCACCATCCGCCGTCGAAGCTCCTCGGCATCCCGCGCGAACTCGCAATCCGCCTGAGGATCAAGCGTCCTGAGCGCCGCGGTCATGCAGTCGCGCTCTTCGACGGGGCAAAGGACGCTCCACGCATGTCCCATCACTCGCCCACCTCCTGGTCGACCTTCGTGGGCGCCGCAACCATTGCGGTGCCAGCAGGGTCGACGTCATCGGCGGGAAGGCCGAACCTCAGGCTCCCTTCGGTTGATG
>ONFK01000023.1 GCA_900317065.1 uncultured Bacteroidales bacterium | reverse complement strand
TGCAACAGGCACCGGAACTCAGCATGACAGTCTCACCATTTTTGACGGACTCTGCCGCACGAACCGCAATCCGTCGTTTTCGTTCATAATTGAAAGACAGTTGATGCAAGGCTTTGTTTGAAGCACTCATGACAGCGTATCCATGCTCCCGATGAAGCAGCCCCTTCTGCTCCAAGGCGGTGAGGTCTTTGCGGATTGTGACCTCTGAGACATTCAGCGCTTCCGCGAGATCCGTCACAGAAACCTTCTGTTTGCGGTTGACGATATCGAGTAATTTTGTCTGTCTTATATGCATGATATAATCACCCTTTCCTGCATATAACTAACATTATTATACAAAAAAAGGCGCAAATAAACAAGGAAAGAGCGGTCTCTGTGGAGAAACTCTTTCCTTGTTCTGGACTGCTTTCTATTTTTAGGAAAATAGTCGTTTTATGACCATCAGGCGTGCGTTTTCTGGAAATCTTCCATGAAGGATGCGAGCTGGTCGACGCCCTCATAGGTCATCGCATTGTAGATGGAGGCGCGCATGCCGCCGACGCTGCGGTGGCCCTTGACGCCGCCGAGACCCTGCGCGAGCGCATGCTCCTGACGATCAGCTCGAACGCCCCGCAGTCCACCCTGTCGCCCACCTTTTCTTTTATATAAGGGCGCAGGTAGGCCGATGAATACTCCTTGCTGCGCACCATTTCCAGCACGCCGGCATCGAGGAACTCCCGGGTGAAGTAGTCCTCCGTCCTGATTCCGTCGAAAAACTCAGGATAACTGTATACCATGCCGTCGATCAGCATAGGGAGCACGCAGG
Source organism: uncultured Bacteroidales bacterium (assembly GCA_900317065.1). Lineage (GTDB taxonomy): Bacteria > Bacteroidota > Bacteroidia > Bacteroidales > UBA932 > Cryptobacteroides. The sequence goes on along the minus strand of ONFK01000023.1, from coordinate 17,283 downwards.
TATAATAGACCGTCTCCTGCTCGGTATACCATTGGAAAGTATATAACGGAGAATAAGGCCCGCCGCCGCAGTAGGACGCTTCCAGATGCAGTTGCTCCCGCTCTTCCGGGGTGCAGACCGTCTCTATGTACTTATGCACTGCAAGAGCATAGGAAGCGCCCAGGGAGTATCCGCCGTTGTAGAGGCGGAAATCCTTTTTCATCTTTATCCCCTCGTCTTCCAGCAGTTTGAGGGCTGCGAAGGTTCCGTCCACCAACTGGCGTGCAATCTGCATATTGGCAAGGCAGGGATGGATATGGTCGACAGAGGCGCCGTAGCCTTCCTGATCCGGGCAGATGAATACCGCATCGGATGCCGCCGTCCCTGTCAGGTAATCCGCGAACTCACCGGTAGACCTTTCGTAATCGGCGAAGATAGTATAGTGGCTGCAGAGGAATATCTTGGACGGACGGTGATTCCATCCGATTCCGGTGGGCACTATTACGACCTCGGAAAGCTTTACGGGCTTGCCTTGTGCATCGGTGCTTGTGTAGTTTATGATGTATTTCCTGTATCCCCAGTCAGCACCGGGATGCCCAGCTTCTACCGCCATGGCAGCGCCAAGAAGGAGATTCTTGGCTTTCAGGGCGGCATTCAAGGAATTCAGATAAACTTGATAGAACTTTCCCCATGTGGGATCCGACCCGTCGTATGCATAATCCGCAAATCCGCCCGGAGTCATAAGTTCCGAGTCCACTATTGTATATGCCCCCGGGGCATCAAGCAGTTCGGCGCGCTCACTCTTGCCACAGGACAAAAGCAGGCACGCCGCCGTTATGAGACACAATGCACGTCTTTTCATCCGAGCATTGCTATCAGGTCGCTGACATTCAGCACATCGTCGGGATTGCTGTTATTTACCAGGAATACCGATATACTTGTGGTTCCGGCCTCTGTATCCTCAACTGCGCGCAGTTCCACATGGTACATATAAGCCATGTCGACCTTGATCGCTTCGTTAGCCTTGGCGAGGCTTTCGTTGAGAAGCTCGGGGGCCCAGATACAAAGCCTGGCCTTTGCGAGGTAAAGGCCTGCCTGAATGACATCCACGGTGCCGGTGACGGGCAACGCTTCATAAATCATAAGGTTAAGGCCTACCAGCTTGCGGTTTTCTCCTGCCACGAGGCTCACTTCGCCGCTGACGGTCTCTTCTTCTCCGTCAGTGATTTTCAGATAAATGGAGCTGTCGGTGGAGCCTGCTTTGAGGAAAAGGCTGAGATCCTTCAGGTCTTCTTTGGTGACTGACTTGGTGAGGGCGTCCACGGCTTCCGCTACTGTGAGCTCCTGCCCGGCTGCCGCTACAGTCTCTTCTTCGGCGACAACGGCACGCTCCGCCTTTTCGCAGGATGCAAGAAGCGAAAGGGCGGCTACAGATGCCAGAATGAAAGAAAAGAATCTAATCTTCATATCGTATTACTTTTTAGGAAACAATTTGTGATGCAGCTTCACGCTTGAGACCAGGGAGCCGAAATCGGACTTCTGGACGTGAGCGGAACGAATATAGCCCTCGCGCTGTACGCTGAACTCGAGCATGCGGCTGAGAAGCACCTTCCGATAAGTGACGGTGACCGTCTCCATTTTCTCGTCCTTGGGAAATCCGAATGCAAGGCAGCCCTGGATTTCGATGCCCGTGCCGGGCGCTTCCTTGTACAGATCCTTCAACTTGTTCAGTGTTTCCAATGCTTCGGAAAGATTGCTTCCCAGGGGGATGAACAGCTCGAAGATCGGATCGAAAAGAATCTGGACAACCTCGTCTCCGAATCCGAGATGACCCACGGACAGATAATATCTGCTTTCGCCGTTCACCGGACTGTCGAACACCTCAAGCGCCTCGGCATCGGGATCTTCTCCGGATTCGATCCGGACTATCTCGTTCCTCTGGGGTATCTTGGACAGCTTCTGGGCGGATGCAAGAACAGGCATTGCGGTCAAAAGAAGTACAAAAACGATTTTTCTAAGTGTATTCATACTCGTAAGCATTTATACTAAAGATGCATTCAACATGCAAATTTAGTGCATTTTTTTGGATTATTTTTATTTTTCAGGCACATCAAACCTCTATTACCTTATCGGCAAAACGCACAACCGCCTGACGGTGAGAGACAAAAATAATCGTTTTTTTCTGATGATAATTTGCATAGAGATTCTGAAGCAGAGCCTCCTCGGTCGCAGCATCGAGTGCCGAGGTGGATTCATCCAGAATCAGGATGCCTCCCGGCCTCAGCAGGCTGCGCGCTATCGCGATTCTCTGGCACTGCCCTTCGCTCAGGCCGCTGCCAACCTCGCCGCAGGGCGTATCCAGGCCCTGGGGAAGATCGAAGACGAAACCGGCCATGGCCGTTTCCAGCACCACGCGCATATCGTCTTCCGTCGCGTCGGGGGACGCCAGCTGGAGATTGCTGCGTATCGTACCGCTGAGCAGGGAATTTCCCTGGGGGATATACATGAAGTTGCCGCGCAGGGAGGCGCCTGCAGGCTGCCCGCCTATGAGTATGCTGCCATCCGAAGGAGTCAGTAGCCCGAGTATGAGTCGGATGAGGGTGCTTTTGCCGGCTCCGGTAGGCCCTGCCACCACCGAGAAGGATCCTCCGGGAAAGACCGCCGAATAGTTGTCCAGGACCTTCACCGGCGACCCCGGATAGGAATAACTCACTCCGGCGATTTCAACCGCGGGGGCGCCCTCCAGAATGACGCTTTCGGAGGAAGGCTCCTGCTCGAGCTCCTCAAGGTCCATTACCCGCTCCACGGATGCTATGGCCTGTATGAATGCGGGCACCTGCCTGCCGAATTCGGCGATGGGGCGCTGTACCTGCCCGACGAGCTGGAGAAAAGCCGTCATCATGCCATAGGTGACAGTGCCGTGCATGATTCCCACCGCTCCCCAAAGGAAGGCGGCGGCGTGCCCGGCCTGGAAGCCGAGGAACATCAGCCCGCGGGCTACCGCATTATAATTCAGGCGTTTGCGCGTATTGCTCTCAATATCCGCCTGCAGCCATCCGAACTTCTCGAGGACACGGTCCAGATTGGTCAGGGTCAGCACGAGCACGCGGTGCTGAAGGCTCTCCTGCATATGCTGCTGAAGTTCGCTCTCGCGGGCGCGGATGCGGGCCATCAGGGAACGTATCTGCCTGAAAAACATCTTGGACCCGAATACGGCGGAGAACATGAGGATGAGCAGCACCCAGAGCAGATTCGGGGCGAGGGTCATCAGATAGGCCGAGGCCGCCGCCAGTTGCAGGAGGGTGACCACGACTCCGGGCAGGCGGGCGATCAGCAGGTCGGCCACGACGCGCACGTCCTCTTCCAGACGGTTGACCGTATCTCCGGAAAGAAAGCGCTCGCGGCCGTCCCAGCGGCTGCTCATCACCTTCGCGAAGGTATCCATGCGCAGGCGGTTGCGGGATTTGACCTCACTGTAGGCATCCCACCAGTTCACGAACAGCACCACGCACAGCTGCAGCACAAGCACTCCCGCGAAAAGCCGGATACCGGCGCCCAGCGGATCGTCCGACACCTTCGTGGCTATGTCCACGAGATGCTTGCTCGTCCAGACAAAGGCAAGGGACACTGCGATCCGCACTGTTCCCAGGAGCACGCTGACCAGCATCCGCCACCGGACCGGGACGGACATTCTCCAGAGTGCCTTCGCACAAGTGCGGAACGGCCTTTCCATTATTCCACTACGCCTTCTTTCTGCCAGATTTCCAGCAGTTTAACGACATCTTCCGAAGCACGGGCCTCCTCGACCTCATAGTTCTCGAGCAGCAGGGCCACCAGATCTTCTTTCGTAAATTCCTTCCCCTCGACCTTCTGCCAAAGGTATGCGGCCGTCTCGTTCAGCGAGAGCAGTTTGTTGAAATTGACCTGTGCCAGGCCTTCGCCCACCACTACATACTCGCCGCAAATCTGGCGAAGCGTGAATCCTTCTTTGATTTTCATAATGCTATTCTTCTGTATATTCCCAAAATATATCTCCGGAACGGTTTCAGCACCCTCCAAAGGCGACCTTTTCCGGGCACTACCGTCCGATGTTTCTTTACTATCGCAGTCACCGTGCCGAGCACGTCGCCGACGGTGCATTTTTCTACACCCGCCAGATTGCCGTCACCCATCAAGGTCAATTCCGAACCTTCTTTCCGGATCAGCCTGTGGAGCACATAGCGCGGGCCGGGGAGGCGGACGAGAAGTATGTCGCCTGTCTGCACATCCGGCATTTTCTTCAGCCGGACGCTGTCCTTCCCTCCCTTGATGAACGGCAGCATGCTGCTTCCGAGCGGGGTGAAACTGACCGCCCTNAAACTGACCTCCCTGCCTTCATTCATCAGCTCCGCCGCATCCTCCAGCAGCAGTTCGTTTGCGACTGTTTTCTTATCCATGAATTGTGCTGTGACATAGTTCCGCGGCAGCCGCGTCCGGCAGGCACTCGAGCTGGTAGCACGGAAGCACGGATACGAGCCCTTCGAGGGTGCGGTGCCATCCGTCCGCAAGCCCCTTGAACGGACGGAAAGACGAAGCCGACGACATCAGGGTGGCGTATGCCTGAAGGGTTTGGAGACGCACGATCCTGTTATGGGGGGCCTGCTTCAACTGGACCACGGCTCCGGCAGGAGCGTCTTCCGCCTTGTAGCAGGGGGTTTTCCCGCTCCAGGGCGAACCGAACACGCGGGCGGTGCCGTCCGGCATGAGCCGGAGGATGGGATTGTCGTCGTTCAGGAGCACGGTTCCGGGGATATTCTCTATCCACAGGCGGCTGTGGGTGCTCTTTCCGGTGCCGCTGCGGCCGAGGAAAAGATATCCCTTGCCGTCGTTCACCACGACGGACGAATGCATCTCCAGCGCGCCGCGGCAGGCGGTGGAGAATGCGAACATCAGCATCAGGGAGTTATTAAGTGCGAAAGGCTTCTCGTCTTTGTGCAGAAAGTGCAGCTTCGCCTCGGAGAAATCTTCTTTCACCCACATCTCGGAGGCTTCCGGAAGTTGCGGAAGAGGCTTCACACGCATCTGCCATCCGTCCGCGACCGTAAATATGCCGATTTCCGGGAAACCAGGGCCGTCGTCCGTGCGGAACATCGGTTCTCCTTCCGCTGCGGGAAGGGCGTCCACGATTTCCAGGTCGAAGACATGCTCTCCGGATCCCATTTCCGACTTGAACGGAGCAAGGTTCGTCATAGAGTCAAGGAAACCCTCTTCGGGGCTTTCCACTCCAAAACTGAATCCTGCTACATTATAGTATCTCTTGTCACTCATATTGGCGAATATAGGTATTTGTTCCTTTATTTGCAAAGCATAATATCGAGAATCATGCGGTCGGCGGTCTTCATTCCCGAGGAGCCGATCGCACCCAGATTGCTGATCGTCTTTTCGATATCGTCGTCGATGATGCCGTCCGTAGACGGGATGCAGGTCCCGCGCATCGCCAGCACTGCGGACTGAACGGCAGAAGACACGCCCGACGCAACTTTCATGGCGGTCGCAGACCATCCCGGTTATGTTCCCGGCCATGTTCTTGATGGCATAGCACACCTGCTCGTAACTGCCTCCCTGCAGCCAGACGATTCCGCAGGCGGAGCCGGTGGATGCAACGACGCAGCCGCAGAGGGCGGACAGCTTGCCGAGGTAACTCTTTATGTGTATTGCAACCAGGTTGCTGAGGATCAGGGCTCTGGCCAGACGCTCGTCGTCGATGCCGTATTTCATCGCATAGGCGATTACCGGCATGCTGACGGTGATGCCCTGGTTGCCGCTGCCGCTGTTGGACATGGCAGGCAGAGTGCATCCGGCCATTCTGGCATCCGACGCCGCGGCCGTCATGCCCATGGCGAAACTCATGAAGTCATCGCCGAAAACCTCCGCCTGGTTCTCGCGGATAGCCTTTCCCACTTTCATTCCGTAATCGCCTTTCAGCCCCTCCCTGGCAAGGGCGAGATTCAGGGTGCGGTCTTCGAGTATGAAGGCTATCTTTTCGTAAGGGGCGCTGCAGGCGAAATCGTATATCTCCCGGACTGTCAGGCCGTCATCTCCGGCCATGCGCTCTGCGGCGGCAGCTCCGGATTCGGAGCACATCAGTATCTTGTCCGCGAAACTTGTCTCCACGATGCGGTCGTGGTCGTCTTCTATGATGGCGTATGCGTGGGGATCCACCTCCGCACTCGCCTCCGCCCTGCCATCCACCGACACCGTGGCCTTTACATAGAGCAGGCGGTCGGTATCCGCTACGCCGATGTGGACCTTGCCTCCCGATACCAGCGCCTTGGCCCTTTCCACGCTGGCTGCATTCAGCGCGGCAAGCACTTCCAGCCCCCTGGCGGATTCTCCGCAGACGGCTCCGAGAGCTGCCGCTACGGGCAGGCCGACCATCCCGGTGCCGGGAATGCCGACCCCCATTCCGTTTTTGAGGATATTGCCGCTGACCTCGACGCCGATACGGAAATCCGCCTTCAGGCGCCAGCCTTCAGGACAGATGCACGGGCAGTTGTCGGTGATGATTTCAACGGCCTTGGCGACGGCCAGGGCGACTGCTATGGGCTCGGTGCAGCCAAGCGCAGGCTTTACTTCGCGGTGAATGATGTCGATTATTTGTTCGCTACGGTCTTGCATTGAATAACAAAGATAAGCAGAAAAATCTTATTTTTGTGGAAACTACCCTATTTATGAAAAAGACACTCCTGGTTTTCTTCGCTTTGGCCGCCATTCTCGCATCCTGCCGCCGGAGCCACGACAGTTGGACGGTTATCATTTCCCTGGACGGGAACAGGTGGGATTATCCGGAAAAGTACGATATGCCTTTCTTCGACTCCCTGGCGGCTGCAGGAGTCAAAGCGCGCATGGAGCCTTCTTATCCGGCATCCACCTTCCCAAACCACTACACCATGGCCACCGGTTGCGTGCCGGATCATAACGGGATAGTAAACAACAGCTTCCGCGACCCCTACGACGGCGGGCGGTATTCAATGGGCGACACCACCAAGAGATACAGCCCCCTGTATTATCTCTGCGAACCTATATGGATCACCGCGCAGAGACAGGGCGTCAAGACAGGAAATGTGTATTGGGTAGGATCCGACATCCCGCACGAAGGCGAATATCCTACATACTGGCGGCGCTGGGACGACAAGCCGCACTGGACCTTCGAAGAACGCTGCGACGAGATGGTCCGCCTCATGTCGCTGCCGGAGGATGAACGTCCGCGCCTGCTGATGGGCTATTTCGACGAGCCCGACCATACCGGACACATGTTCGGCCCGGACTCTCCCGAGACCGGGGAAATGGTGCATTACATGGACAGTCTGATGCATTCTCTTTTCCTGCGGCTGAAGGCCACTCCGGCAGGAGACCGACTGAACTTCATCCTCGTATCCGACCACGGAATGACGGAAGTCAGCCCGGACCGTTTCGTCAGCTGGGCGGAAGCTCTGGATCCGGACTGGGTGGAAGACGTAGTCGGCTCTGCGCCTACCAGCATCTTTGCGAAAGAAGGCTGCGTCGATTCCATAGTCGCAACGGTTTCGCAGATACCACATCTGAGCGTATGGAAGCACGGCGAAGTTCCCGCCGAACTCAACTACGGAACATCCGACAGGCTGGGAGACGTGATCGTCGCCCCGGACCTCGGATGGCAGTTCGACCATAAGCCAAAGAAGCATCCCGGCGCACATGGTTTCTCCCCCAAGGAACTTGATATGCAGACCGCTTTTCGCGCTGTTGGTCCCGACTTCAAATCCGGCTTCGAGCCCGGCCCTTATGCCCCCGGAGAGAAGGCCGCCTTCATCAATATCGACCTCTATCCCATGCTCTGTTATCTGCTGGATGTGAAGCCCGCTCCGGTGGACGGAAAACTGAGCCGAATCAAAAGCATTCTCAAGTGAAACGCATTCTGTTTTCCGCCACAATCCTCCTGCTTGCGGGCTCCATCTGCTCCGCCAGGGATTATGTCTCCCGCCGCCCCGCCCCGGAAGCGCGGTGCTTCCGTTCGGAGGCCGTGGAGAAGACCATCTCGGAGGTCTGCGGTCATTTGAACGACAGGAAGCTTGCCTGGATGTTCGCTAACTGCTTCCCGAACACGCTGGACACCACCGTGGAATATTCGGAAGCCCCGGACGGCACGCCGGACACTTTTATCATTACCGGTGACATCCACGCAATGTGGCTGCGGGATTCGGGAGCCCAGGTCTGGCCGTATCTGAGCCTGGCGAAAGGCGACGAGGCTCTCCGGAAGATGATAGCCGGAGTGCTGCTGCGGCAATTCGGGTATCTTGCACTGGACCCATATGCAAACGCCTTCAACAGGGGCCCGACCGGCAGCGAGTGGGAAAAGGATTATACGGAGATGAACCCGTGGCTGCACGAACGCAAGTGGGAGCTGGATTCCCCCTGCTACGTGCTGCGCCTCGCGCACGGCTACTGGAAGGCCACCGGGGACACGTCCGTTTTTGGGAAGGAATGGCTGGAAGCCGTCCGCGCCGTGCTGCACACCTTCCGCGAACAGCAACGCTACGACGGTCCGGGGCCCTACCGTTTCATGCGGCGCACCGAACGGGCCTTCGACACCAAGGGCTGGGATGGCTGCGGCGCCCCTGTGAAGCCCTGCGGGCTGATTGCATCTTCTTTCCGTCCGTCTGATGACGCGACTGTCCTGGAATTCCTCATTCCTTCCAACTTCTTCGCCTCCGGCGTATTGAGAAAAAGCGCGGAGATTCTTTCGGAGGTATGCCGTGAGCGCAGGCTCGCCCGCGAATGCCTGGCCCTTGCGGACGAGATTTCCGCTGCGCTGGAGGAATTTGCCGTGGTCGAGCATCCGCGCTACGGGCGCATCTATGCATACGAAGTGGACGGTTTCGGGAACGCCCTTATGATGGACGATGCGAACGTTCCCAGCCTGCTCTCCCTGCCGTATCTGGATTGCATCGATGCAGACGATCCGGTCTGGCGGAACACACGCCGGTTCATACTCAGCGCCGACAATCCCTGCTATTTTTCCGGCAAGGCCGGATCCGGCGTTGGCGGCCCCCACATCGGGCTTGGCTGGGTGTGGCCGATGAGCATGATAATGCAGGGGCTGACCGCTCCGACTGAAGAAGAAGCCGTCCGCTGCGTGCACGCACTTGCAGCCACCGATGCCGGCACAGGCTTCATGCACGAAGCGTTCTGGAAAGACGACGCTTCGCGATATACCCGCAGCTGGTTTGCCTGGGCGAACACCCTGTTCGGAGAACTTATCCTGAAAACATACAGAAAATTATGAAGAAGATATTGTTTGCAGTCTTTATGGCATTGGCTTTCCTGCCTCTTCGCGCAGGGAAAGTGGTAACCGACAGTCTCTCCAGCAAAATCCTCGGGACTGTGGTCAAGTATAATGTATACCTTCCGAGCGATTACAACAGCGCCAAGCTCTATCCTGCGGTTTACCTGCTGCACGGCCTGAGCGACGACTACACCGCATGGATAAAGCGCGGCAACATGCAGACAGTCGCCGACGAACTCGTCCGTTCGGGCGAAGCCAGGCCGATGGTGATCATCATGCCCAATGCCGGCGGCCCGGACACCCACAATACATGGAACGGATACTTCAACATGCCCGGATGCAGTTATGAGGATTTCTTTTTCGGGGAACTCGTCCCTGCTGTGGAGAAGAAATACAACTGCGGAGGCAGCAAGGGCCGGCGTGCGGTCATGGGCCTGTCCATGGGCGGTGGCGGCAGCACGGTATATGCCCAGAGGCATCCGGACATGTTCTCCAGTTGCTACGCCATGAGCGCCTGGCTGGACAACAAGAGCGACGAAGTAGGATACAAGAAGGGTTCTTACGACAAATTATACCTGGTAGGCCAGGCCGTAAGGAAGCATTCTGCGCTGGATTATCTCGACAATGCCGACGAAGCCACCCTCGAAAAACTGCGCACGGTAGCGTGGTTCTTCGATTGCGGCGACGACGATTTCCTGCTCCAGCAGAGCATGGACCTGCACATGAAAATGCGCGCCAGGAAGGTGCACAGCGAACTCCGCGTCCGAAACGGAGTGCACAATTGGGAGTACTGGCACCTGGCGCTGCGCCTGTCTCTGCCTTTCGCTTCGAGGAATTTCGACTAGTCGAACATCTCCCAGAAGCCCGGGAAGGATTTCGCCACGCAGGCAGTGTCGTCGATTGTAAGCGGCCCGTCTGCGCCTATCGAAGCTATCTTCAGGGCCATCGCCATGCGGTGGTCTCCGCGGGATGTGAAACTTCCGCCTTTAAGCATGCGGCCGTTCAGCAGCCGGGAGGTCAGGGTCTCGCCGGCAACGTGCAGGTCGTCCCCTTCTATACGCGCGCTGACTCCCAGCCCGGAGAGCATCTCCAAGATGGCCTCGGCACGGTTGCTTTCCTTACCCACCAGCCGTCCGGCTCCGGATATCACACTTTCGCCTTCGCAGAAGGCTGCCAGAATGCTGACTATGGGGAAGATGTCGGGCGCATTGTTGAGGTCGGTCTCGAACGCTTCGAGCGGGGCGCGGCTGATGCACACGGCTCCGTCGAGTTCCGACACCACTGCGCCTGCCTCGACCAGAATGTCCGCTATGGTCAGGTCGGCCTGCAGGCTCTTGGTGTCGAGCCCTTCCACCTCTGCCTTGCCGTAGATGGCGCCTGCGACCAGGAAGTTGGCGGCGCTGCTCCAGTCGCCCTCGATGTCGAAGTCGGAGGCGTGATAGCGCTGGCCTCCGCGAATCTTGAAGGTCACTCCCGTGCATCCGCTCCAGTCCTGCTCCTCGATCATCTTCTCATCCCCCTCCATCTCCGCCGATATCTTGATTCCGAAATGCTTCAGCACGTCGCAGGTGATGAACATGTAGGGGATGCTCTTGGGGTCGGTGATTATGAGGGTGGAGGGCTTCTCGAAGAGCGGCAGTGCGGTCAGCAGGCCGGAGATGAGTTGCGAGCCGTCCTTGCCGGAGATCTCGGCTACGCCGGGGATGATGCGGCCTTCAACGTGCATGGGGACGGTATTCTCGCGCACGATCACTCCGAACGAGGCCATGATGTCGCTCACGCCTTTCAGAGGACGGTGGGTGAGGGTTTTTTCGCCGGTGATGGTGACGGGGCAGTCGTTGATGGTGGCCATCAGGGGGATCATCAGGCGCGTCAGCAGCCCGGATTCGCCGGTGTGCAGGGTTTCGAGATTCGTGTGTGCTCCGCCGATGCCGTCGATGGTGATGGTGCTGCCGTCGATGCGGATTTTCGCGCCGAGCGTGCGGGCGGCCTCAAGGGCGGCTTCGCTGTCGGCGCAGGGGGAATATCCGCGGAGATGGCTCCTGCCTTCGGCGAGGGCGGCGGCGATGATTGCGCGCTGCGCGAAGCTCTTGGATGCGGGCATCTGCAGGGAATTGCGGAAGAATCCGCGCCAACTGCCGTAGACCTCCCTGTGCATTGTGAGGTAGTCGATCTGCCCGGGGGCGGCGGCTTCTTTGTCGGAGAGGGATGCGTAGCTGAAGGGGGCGCCTCGCTTCAGGCATTCGATGCGGGTTGCGCGGCCTTCCGGGCCCATCGCAAAAGCGACGAGGCCATCCGTGACGGGCAAAGGGCCGGGCCGTGTCCCACAAGGGGCGCCCGGCCCCGGCATTGCCCGTCCGTCAGGCTCGCCCGCACCATACAACGCCATGACGCGGGCGGCGTCATCAGCGGAATGGGCGGTGACGACGATTTTAGCGATGTCGGCGCCGTAGCGATAGCAACGGTCGCGCACCTGCTTCATGTAATCCAGGTCCGGAGTGCCGCTAAAGTCGTGGAAGGAACGGATGATTTCCGTGCCGCACTCTTCGCAGATGCCGCGGAAGCGCTTGCTGAACGCTGCGTCCGCCTCCAGTTCCAGATCCGCGAAGCGCGCCCCGGCGCGGATGGCCACGCTGAGCCTGCGTTCCGCCTCCTTAGCTCCGACCTCCGAAATGCGGCAGGTCGCTATGAGAGGGGTGTCGGTGTTGGCGAACAGGTCTTCTATCTCGTCGTTGGAGAGTCTGCAGCGGTCCAGACGAATCTCCGCCATCTCAATCCACGGATCGTCCAGAAGGGCCAGAATCTCGTCGTATGTCTTATTCTGTATTGTAGTGCAAATCATATCCTTGCTATTTAATTACGACAGAGGCACGCAAAAAACGAAGCGCGCCCCGCCGCTGTATGCAGTGTCCAGAAATATCTTTCCGCCCATTTTGTTCGTGATTTCCCGGCAGATGCTCAGCCCCAGACCGGTCCCCTGCACGAAATCGTCCAGTTTTACGAAGCGCTCGAAGATGCGCTCCGCTTCCGATGCCGGGATGCCGGAACCGGTGTCCTCCACGCTGAAAGTGAGCATACCCTGGTTTTCCGTAAGCGAACATCCAAGCCGGATTTCACCTGCCGCAGTATGCTTCCCCGCATTGGTAAGCAGATTCGTGAGCACCTGCTGGATGCGCATCGGATCGCCCCTGAAGGCAAACGGAAGATCCATGTCCGGGAGGAACAGCATGTTCACTCCCGCCTGCACGCGATGCTCCGCCGAGCGCATGGCCTCCCGGCAGATACTCTCGCATTCCGCATCTTCTATGTTGATACGGTAGCCGCCGCTGTCCATGGCCGACGTGCTCATCAGGTCGTCCAGCAACATGGTCATCATTTTGGTGCTGTTGATGACGTGGCTTCCGAATTCCTCTTTTTCCTCGGGCGTAAACATCCCGTCCGGAAGGGCCAGAAGTTGGGAGAAACCCGTGATGGCATTCAGCGGAGTACGCAATTCGTGGGTCATGTTCTGGATAAAACGGTCTTTCGCGGCATCAGCCTGCACGGCACGTTCCTTCGCCGCGGTCAGTTCCGCAATCATTCTCTCGTCCTTGCGCTGGTTGCGACGCAGGTTGCGTACGTACAAAAGGAGGCCGAGCACGGCGCCGAGCATCAGCAGCATACCGAGCAGGAGGGCCAGGCGCGTGGTCCGTTCCACCTCGCGGGATTTGTCGGACAGCGACGCCTGCAGCTGGTCGTTCTCGTAGCGGGCGTTCATTTCCGCCATGTGAGATTCCAGGATCCATGCAAAATCATTCCTGTTGGCACGGATGCAATGGTCCTTGAGATCCAGCGCCACATAAGGGCGGCTGACCCGCTCCGCTACCGAGGACAGCAGAGCGAGGGATCCCGACGGAAGACGGGAAAAAACGCTTTTGTCGGCACGGTCGTAACTGCCGTCAAAGAGAGCGTCGATGCAGGAAAAAAGCGCAGGTGTAGTGCGTCCTATAGCCTGTTTGTGGGGCGATTGCAGACAAAGGTCCCTGTAGTAGGCATATTTTTGATAATCTCCGTCTACGGCGGCGAGTTTGGCGGATGCCAGCATGCACTTCACGGAGTCGACCGGGACTACCGCCACTTCCCATGCCTTCTCTACGTAAAACCTTGCCGAGTCGGCTTCGGACGGGAAGGTCGCCGAATAGTCCAGATAATAAGGGCAGAGACTCTGGCGTCTGATGACCGGATCCTGACTGTCCCGGTACGTCTGGATTATGGCACGGATGTGGGACCGCGCGGCCTGATAAGCGCCGAACACCTGATAATATGAAGCTATTTCTTTCTCCGCCAACCACTTGCCATACTCGTTCCCTTCAGCCACGGCCGTGTTCTGCATCTCCTGCATGATTTCCAGCGCCCGGATATGCTGGTCGCGATTGAAGAAGTAGTTTTTTGCGAACTGATATGACTGGTAGAAATATTGCAGGTAGCCGTTTTCGCGTGCCACCGTTTTCAGCTCTTCCTGCGCGGCCAGCACTTCTTCGTCGGTGGAATTTTTCCGCGCGCAGGCATCTCTCATCTTTTCGACATAGTATAGCACCTGCGCCTTTTTGTCTTTGCTCAGGATCGCCGAAAGCAGGAGCGCTTCGTTGGCTTGCGAAAAACCCTCCCGACCGATAAGCGCATCTGCCTTGAGCATGCATACATAGCAGGTATCGGCTATCTGATACGGGTTATTCTGTGCCGTAACGGAAGTCGATACAGCCAATAAGAAGGCTGTCAGCAGGATAGTTGAAGCGAACCGGCGGTGAATCATGATGCAAAAATAGCATTTTTCAAGAAAATAAGGCTCTTCGGGAGCGTTTTAGAGGAGGGCTGCCGTTGGATTTGGCGACTTTGTATGCAAAACGGGCGGATTTGCATACAAGCGGCTGGTTTTTGAAGGGTTTGTATGCAGAAAGGCCTGTTTTGCATACGGGTTGCGGTATTTCAAGCAGTTTGTATGCAGAAAGCCCCATTTTGCATACGGATCGGGGAGAGCAGGGCAGTAGAACTGAGGTGCGGGTGGGATAAAGAAGAAATTTCATTATATTTACGTGCAGCATGTTGAAAAATCGCAAAAATGGGTGACAATTACGGACAACTCCGGGTAGGAGTCATAGGCGCAGGCCACATTGCCGGCAAGGTATGCCCGACGCTGGCGCAAATGGAAGAATGAAAGTGCACCGCAGTGGCCTCAAGGTCGCTCGGGAAAGCGCAGGAATTCGCACGGCAGCACGGCATAGCCAAAGCTTACGGATCCTACGGCGAACTCCTGGACGATCCGGACATAGACATGGCGTACATCGCCACGCCTCATTCCCATCACCATGATGTTGCCATGGAAGCCATAAGGAAAGGCAAACCTTGCCTCGTGGAAAAATCATTCATGGCGAATGCGAGAGAAGCCGGAGAGGTGCTGGACCTGGCCGCGGAAAGGAAAGTCTTCGTCGCGGAGGCCATATGGACACGCTATATGCCGTCGGCGCGAATGCTCCGCGACCTCATCGACCGCAGGGCAGTCGGCGAGGTCGCGATGATAAGCGCCGGCCTCTGCTATCCGGTTGACTGGAAACCGCGTCTGATGCGGCCGGAACTCGGCGGAGGGGCCCTTCTGGACCTGGGCGTCTATACCATCAACTTCATGCTGATGTGCCACCGCGGGGAGATAGACAGGATTGTCTCGAACTGCATCCTCTCCCCCTCCGGCGTGGACCTGCAGGACAGCATGTCCTTCACTTTCAGGGACGGCGTAATGGCCGATCTCCATTGCTCCGCCCGCTGCGCCACGGACAAGCGGGGCGTCGTCTCCGGAACGGACGGCTACATCGTCGTGGACAACATCAACAACCCCTGTTCCATCAAGGTCTTCTCCAAGTCCGGGGAACTGACGCAGGAACTGGACTGCCGCGCCCCCATCAGCGGTTTCGAATACGAATTCCTCGCCTGCCGGAAGGCCATCGCAGAAGGGCGCATCGAGCCTGAGGAGATGCCGCATTCCGAAATCCTCCGGGTGATGTCCATAATGGACGGTCTGCGCAAGGAATGGGGAGTTCGTTTCCCAATGGACTGATTACGGGCGCCCGCGCTGAAGTCACGCTCTGCCCGGGGGCGGTGGTCCCGACCTCAACAATCCGACACGTCGCAATCAGCGGCGTGTCGGTGTTGGCGAGAGATCTCAGCGGTGCAGGAGGGCCAGGATGTGCAGATCATATCTTTGCATTATTTCGGTGCAAAGACAGTAAAAACACCCTCTTTTTAGAAATTCAGCGTGTATATTGCCCCACGCTTGTTATCGACGGTCGTTGTAAGGGTCTTGCGCGCAATCTCGATACCGTCTCCGTTCAGCATATAAGCATCCGAAGAGTCGTAACCGTACAAGTAAAGCGTGGAACCGCTATTGAAGTCTGTGGAAATGTTAGGGAAATATGGATAATACATGATAAGTTGCCTTGCATCAAGGTCGTAATTTACTTCAATCCCAGAATATCGATCTGGAGTGTAGGTCCCATCCCATGATCCACCTAAACCAAGCCCGATTGCTGTTCCGGATTTTGTATTCCCTCCAGATACAATTACCATTGAATTTGAATTCCTCAAGCCATAGGTTATACCGGTATGAAAGCAATTGTCGGTACCACTTGCCACGCGTACTGCATATAGCTTCTTGCCTGCCCAGTCTTCCCGCAGGGTAGCGGTAATTTTCAGAATAGAGAAATAGTTTTTCAGTGAAACCGATGACAGCGCGCCAGCCGTTATGGTTCCGAATCCCATCATAAGACAGTCGTCTAAATGTCGCAAGTTGTTACCTTTGCCACTTCTCGCCATTATCCTGTTAAATAGACTTACACCAACTTCCAGGTACGTAGTTCCCTGTGAAATGGAAACAATGCTTCCGCTTCCCTGTTTCACCGATTGATAAGGCTCTGACGCTGTTTGGGTAACGGCCGGATAGATTACATAGTAATATGCTCCAGGAGTCCCGGTTATTGTACCAGTAAATGTTGCGCTGGTTTTGCCTTTCCCGCTGGAAAGCGTCAGGTTGTCGATAGTTTGAAGTGTGCTTGAATTTGAGGTAGCGTCATATGTGACCAATGTAAGTTTATCGCTATCCGACCAGGTGCATTTTAATGCAGAGCCACTGGCAGTATAACCGGCTTTGGTATCATCATCGGCACCATCCAGACTGACGGTTAGGGTTATCTCGTGAGTTTCGGGGTTAATCTCGCCGGTTTTTACGAGTGACGAATTTTCTACTTTATTGCATGCGGCAAGGCAAACAAGAGCCGATGCCAGAAGTATGACATTTGTTTTCATAAAGCATTCCTCCTTACTAAACTAATTCTCCGCCGTCTTCAAACCCCGGTGCCACGACGGATTCAAAACCGGATGTTATCACAAGGTCGCAGAGCCGCCCTTCCGGCCCCAGACTTATCACCTCGATTTCGGGTGAAAAATAAGATTGTTTTTTGTTCATAATTATTGATTGTTTAAGGTTGTTACTTGAAGATTACCGGGCGAATGGGTTGATAGGCAATACTCGGGGAACCAAGATACCAACTAGTGATTGATGAATGTGCTGACAGACAATAGTACCTGCCGGACTTATAGTATTCGGAAGTCCAGTATTGGCCTTCCGGGAGGAAAATGGTTGTGCCTTCATATCCGGGGATGGATGATGTTACGGTGTTGCCGTTAGTTGCCCTGGATGTATCCCAGGCAATGGAGATGAACGGCCTGGAAGGCACATCACCCCAGAGAATGTCCATATGGCTGACTCCAGGGATTCTCCAGTCGCCGCCCCAGTTCTTCGACGCGGCGTCGTAGCTGGCATTTCCACCTATATCCATGGTCGAGCTGGGCTTGTAGTAATCAGTGGAAGGGGAAGGATTCACGTTACCCCAGTAATAGGTATCTCCCAGCTGGTCTATTGCAGATGCCCCGAGATTCCGGTCGGCGAAATAAAGTTTCTTCCCGTCTACCACGAG